>CAYVJW010000114.1:0-5360 GCA_964451885.1 uncultured Candidatus Peribacteria bacterium
CCGGTTCTTAGAAGGCTGGAGCTCAGCAATGGGCTCTGGCTATTCGGCCCTCAGTGACCTTTCACTACTACCTAGTTTGACAAAATTATAAAAAAGCACTATAAAAAAGATAATGGAAAGTCAGTCTTTCGGCGAAAAACTAGAAAAGGGAGTGAAAGGCTTCCTGAAGTTTTTATTTGTGTTGGGGATCGGTATTGCGGCGGGGATGGAAATCGCGGAGCATTGTTTTGATGTGAGTGGGGCAGTGGGGGGGATTGTAAATAATCCCGGTTTTAGCCCGGCTGAGGAGTTGGGAGAAGAGGTTTGGAGTGGGGTTGAAGGTATTTTGCCGGTGGGAGCCGCCGCGTAGCGGCTAGTCCACCTTCACTACTTCTCCAATTCTTTCACTGACTTCCATCACTTTTTCTCGTGGTACTTTTGTGACGTTTTTTCGGATGCCTTTTGGAGTTGGGATAGTGGCGATACGTAGATTGTCATTATTTTTCGGAAGTAATAATCCGTTTTCACATTTTTTCCATCCCATGGCTTCCCCCAGTTCCGGGAAGAGGGCGGAAGCTATTTGTTCCGGGGTTTTGTGAGGGGTTTGGAGGAATAATCCTCGTGTTTTGAGAAGGTTTGCAAATTTCGGTCCTAGGGCGGTGACTATTGCGTGTCTTGTGCCGGCAATTTGCTCATCTCTGACTTCCGCCAGCCATTTTCTGTGTATTGCGCGAAGTTCCGGGGCACTTTCGATTATTGCTGCTATCTCCTGTCCTCTTACAGGTACGTTAGAGATGGTATTTCGGATGATTTTGTTGCCTGCTTGTGCGATGGCCGGTTCGTTTCCGAAATTTACGGCGAAGATGGCTCCTATCCTGTCTTTTCCATAACCGTGGTAGAGTTTTGAACCGGAAAAATCAATGATTGTTTTTATACCTTCTTTGGCAAAAAATCGTGTCATTTCCGAATCTTCCTCTATTCCTTTTCCAAATCCAAGGTAAGCGGCGTCAATAATGAGAACGAGGTCTTTTTCTATAAAAATTTTGGCAAGATTTCCCCATTCTTCACGCGGAACATCTATGCCAGTGGGATTTTGGCAAACGGCATCCATCATCACGGCATCTCCGGGGTTTAAGGTATGCAGGTAGGCATATAAAGCTTCTCCATTCCATTCCACGTCTTTATCCAGATGGCTGAAAGTCTGCATTTCGCATCCTGCGGTTTCGATTAATCCTTTATGGGCAGCCCATGTGGGAGTTCCTTTTCCGATGATCTGAGGCTTTCCTCCACTCGTATTGTGTTTTTGAAGTAGGTTTGCTGTGACGGAAATAGCATGAGATCCTCCGCTTGCCGGGATTTTGGCAATTTTATCTAGTGGAAATTCTTTTCCGAAGATAAGATTTAATGTTTTTTCGAAAAAGAGAGGATATCCTCCGAAGTAATATTTGTTTACCGCTCCTTCTTTGTTTGTAGTTGTCCTTTGGCTCGCTTCTCTGTACCATTCCGGTACGTAGTCATCGGCCGTTTCCGGTTCTCCTCCCACCCCTATGGTTAAATTTATCACTTTGAGGTTCGGATTTTCAACCAGGATTTGCTCAATTTCTTTTCCTGCTTGGGCAATAGCATCTAACGGTTGAGGCTGGGCGTCTGCGAGTCTCATTTTTAAATAGTTAATTGGCAATAAAATTAAATAGTCGTCAAAAGCATGAGGATTTTATGGTTGAATTTTTTTTTGTCAAGGGGATTTGATTTTATTTTTGCTTTTTTGCTTGGGAAAACTAAAATTTGTCTTGATGTTACCTGTAAATCTCGCTCCCATCATAAAAAAATTTTATTGTTTTGATTGTGAATCCCGGTTTGAAGAAGAGGTTTATGATGAGATAGGACAGGAGTTTTTTTGCCTTAATTGCAAGAGTTTTAATATTTTACCTTTTGCGGAGTCGGCAATGGGGCAGCATGGGTGTGGGGCAGAGGAGTGTAAAAGAAGGATAAATTTAGAGGAGGGATGTGTGGATTGTAGTGGGTGTGAGTATGGATGTGTGAGCAATAGAGGAAAGATTTGAAAATTAATAATTAAAAATGAAGGAATGAATTTAATATTCAAACTTCAAACTTCAAGATTCAAAAATGAAAACAAATGTGAAAAAAATTCTTGCTTCGGTTTTAATTTTTTCATTGGGAATCTTGAGTTCCGGGTGTGAAAAGAAAGATTCTTCCAATGAGGGAAAGGTGACAAAATTACGGATATGGGGAACGGAATCTGAAGTAGATGTTTTGAAGGTTCTTGGGCATGAATTTACAACTGTACCGGAAAATTCAGGGATAAGTACCCATTATGTTATTTTTGAATCGGACGAGGAGCTTCAGGAATTTTTGATTGACCAAATGGCGGAGGGAAAAGGGCCGGATGTCGTTTATATAAATGGAAATTGGGTTTATCGGAATAAAGAAAAAATCATTAGTTTGAAAGATGATGATTCTTTGTCTCCGGGGAAGTTTAAAGAAATATTTGTCCGTTCGGCTGTGGCAACTTTGGTTCGTGATGATGAGGTATTAGGGGTTCCTTTGGGAGTTGATTCGATAGCTGTTTTTTATAATGAAGACCATTTATCGAGTGCGATTTTTGATAGAAACGGTCCTGGAAGGACATGGGGGGTATTTCGTGACAGTGTAGAGGAACTTACGATGCAGGATAATTCTTTTGAACGGTTCGCCATATCGGGAGCGGCGATAGGGAGGGTGGATAATCTAAATTATGGATTTGAAATTCTTGAAAATATTATGGTGCAGATGGGGACTGATTTTTATTCCAATGATGAAAAAAATTCGAAAATTGCTAGTAGTGTGGGTGTTTCCAAGACTGGTAAGCGGGAAAATTTTGGGGAAGCGGCTTTGAATTTTTTTGTAAGTTTTGCTGACCAACGGGCTGATAATTTTTCGTGGAGTGAGTTTATGGCCAGTTCTTTGACCGAAGAAAAAGAAATAGATGCTTTTGTAGAGGGTAGGATTTCTATGATTTTTGGGACTTCCAAGGATTTCGAACGGATAAAGGAGCTGATAGATAAAAGAAAGAAGGTGGGGAAGAAAGTTATTTCTAGAAAGTCGGTGCGGGTGGCTTTTTTACCTCAAATACAGGATCCGAATGTTTCCCATACGCGTGATGTGGTAGCAAAATTAAGGGTTTTATCGGTTCCCGTGACTTCACCGATTCCAAAAATTGCTTGGAGGTTTTTAAAATTTGCTTCCAAAAAGGATAATCTGAAGAGTTTTCATGATAGAACGCAGATACCGACTCCTCATCTTGGTTTAGTTCCCGAACAGGAAGCAGAACCAGGAATTGGTATTTTTGTCCGGCAGGCAAAGTTCGCTGAGCCGAATCTTTCACCTCTTTCTGTTGCAGAACTTAAGGTTGGATTGAGTGAGGCAGTATTGCAGGTTAATGAAGGAAAGTTATCTGTATTAAATGCCTTGAAAATGCTCGAAAAGCAGTTGACAAAAAGATTAAAATCTCTTGCGCAGAAGAGGAATATGGTGGAGAGGCAGGAGGAATAGTAGTTTGAAAAGTCGAAAGTTTTTAAAGTTTTAGGTATTTAGTCCTTGCTCCTTGTCACTTGTTCAGGATGAAAATTGATTTTAAATTTCAAAGAAGCATTCAAGACAGGGTAGGGGAATATCTGGTTTTGTTTGGTTTTGCGGTTTTTATGTTCAGTTTTTGGCTTCCTGAGGGTTTCTTTTTAGGGGGGGATTCGTATTTTTTGCTTGATAGTCGGGTGGAGTTTGATGTTTTTTTTCCTTTTTGTGGGTTAGGGCTTGTTATGGTTTTTATTGGTCGGTTATTGAGAGGGGTGTTTGATACGAATCTTTCCCAGTGGTGGTTTGTTTTTGCTTTTTTGGTGGGGGAGTTGGTTTTGGCTTTTTTTTCGAGCCGGCCCGATATATCTGTTTTGTATTTGTTTGTTTGGATTATGGGATTATTGGCAATGGGATTTGGGAATACATTTTGGGGCAGAGGGGATGATAAAAGGTTGATTTTTTTATGCGGTATTTTGGGTGGTGTTTTGATGGAGAGAATTTTTCCTGATCTTGGTGTGTCTCGTGATCTTTTGGCAATAATGGCGATATTGGGTGCTGTTTTTGCCCGTACGGATAATGATTTTTGGTGGAGGGAGATGCTTGTTATTTTTTATGCGTGGGTGGTGTTTGAAAGCGGAAATTTAGGATTGATTGTGCTTTTCTTTTTGATGTGGATATCGATAATGCGTAAGTTGCCGTCTCTGGAAAACAAAGGGAAGAACGGGGTGCTTTTTTTGATGCCTTTAATTTTTATCGTTGTTTTGACATTATGGGGGGGGCATGAAGCAGTGCTTTCTTTTCCTCGTTTTTCAATGATTTTGGATATGCGAGAAAACTGGTTATGGGGGGTGGGAGAGGGGCAGTTTTTAGCGGGTCTTAGGAACTTACCTTCTATCGTAGCTCCTGAGCAATTGCGTCTTCCAGAGTGGGGTATTTTGCATACTTTTTTTGAAAAAGGTTTTTTTGGGCTTTTTATTACGGAGATGCTCATTTTTGTTCCGATTGTTTTTTGTGCCAGAAATAAATTTTTGCTTTTTTCTTTGTTTTTGGGATTTTGGGTTTTTACGGCGGATTTGATGGGGACGGAAAATGGGATTTTGATTTTGGGGACGTTTTTGCTTGTGGAAGAAAAGTTATTGGGGAAAGATTGATGATGGATTTTATAGTTTGAATATTTGACGGGTGTTTATTTTTGGATAGAATTTTTTGGCTCTTGGGTAACAATGAAGAATTAAGAATTACCAATCAGCAATCAAAGGAATTAAAATAATCAAGAAAGAATGTCTTAAAAAAACAAATTTCAATTCCTCAAAATTGAAATTTGAGAGGAAGAGATGATGTAATAAGCGAAGTGTCCAACGATAGGAGGACATGTAGACATGGATAGACATGGAATCATCTCTGACGACGGCGCCATCGTCTAGTGGTTAGGACGCCAGGTTTTCATCCTGGTAACAGGGGTTCGATTCCCCTTGGCGCTACCAACTGTCTTTCGGGCATTTTCAATTGTCGTTTAAGCTCTATAATAGGGGATATTTTGAGTGTTCGATTCTTGATTTCGGACAGTGTTGGAAGTTCCGGAAAAATGAGTTCCCAAAAGCCTGCTAAAGTAGCTTGGTCAGAGGTTTCAAGTACCAATTCGTCAAGGTGTTCGACAAATTTTTTTCCGTACCTCACAATTCGTCTTACATCTTCTTCGAGAATATTATTGGGGAGTGATAAATTTGAAAACGAACAACAAAGGTGTACAATAAGAAAAGCTTAGCAGAATTTATCAAAAACAAAATGTCTTCCATAGAAAAGGAAAA
>CAYVJW010000115.1:0-5356 GCA_964451885.1 uncultured Candidatus Peribacteria bacterium
CCCGGCGCTAAAAATGCCACTCTTCCCATGCTTTGCACCACATTGCTAACAGAAGAAGAATGTGTACTGAAAAACGTCCCCAAAATCGGCGATGTAGAAACATTGCTCGATATTTTTGAAGAAATAGGCGTAAAAGTTACAAGAGATTTTAAAAACAAAACAGTAACTATTCAGGCTAAAAACCTTGATCCTTCAAAACTAACGAATTCTCAAAAAGTGAAAAAGCTAAGAGCCACTCTCCTTCTTATTGGGCCAATTTTAGCACGATTCGGCGAAATAAGGATTCCTCAGCCAGGCGGATGCGTTATCGGAGCCAGACCGAATTTCATACATGTAGATGGATTAAAAACACTGGGAGCGAAAGAAATTAAAGATGAAACACATATTCACTTAAAATTTGATAGAAAAAAGCTCAAAGAACGCCAGATTCTACTCTCTGAAGCCTCCGTAACAGGAACAGAAAATCTGGCCATATTTCTCGCCGGACAGAACGATGAATGCGAAATGTATTTTACCGCCGCAGAACCTCATGTCTGCGCGGCACTTAAAATGCTCCAAACCATGGGAGCCGAGATTTCGGGCACCGGAACACATCATTTAAAAATAAAAGGCTCAAAAATGCTCCAGGGAGGCGAATTTACTATTCCCCCGGACGGAATATTAGTTGGAACTTACGCGATTTCCGGAATACTTACGAATGGCAATTTGACCATTCAAAACATAAATCACCGGGAGCTTTTCTCCTTTTACGGAGCACTGAAAAGAACCGGCGCAAATTTTGAAATCACTGAAAACACACTGGAAATCCGACCGGCAAAAAAATTAACCGCTCTCTCCAAAATCCAAACCGCAATCTTTCCCGGATTCTCAACGGATCTGCAAAGCCCATTCGGTGTACTTCTAACTCAATGCGAAGGAGACTCTCAAATATTTGAAACACTCTTCGAAAATCGCCTAACTTACCTGAACGAACTTGAAAAAATGGGAGCAAATGTTGAAATTCTCAATTCCCACCAGGCCAGAATCACCGGACCGATAAAATTAAAAGGAACCGAAGTAACCTCCTGGGATTTGCGCGCAGGAGCTGCCATGGTGCTGGCGGGATTAATCGCCGAAGGAAAAACAAAAGTTACAAATATTGAATACATCGACAGGGGCTATGAAAATTTTGTGGAGAATTTGAGAAGGTTGGGGGCAAATATTCGGAGGATCAAATAAAAATTTCTAATTTCTAATTTTAATAATTTATAACACTTTTTCCATGAAACTCCATCAAAAAACCCTCCCCAACGGCCTCCGTCTCCAAGCCGTAGAAATGCCCGGCACAAACGTAATCACCACCCTCATCCTGGTGGGAGCCGGATCTCGATACGAAGATAAAAAAATTTCCGGAATTTCGCACTTCCTCGAACATATGTTTTTCAAGGGCGCAAAAAAATACAAAACCCCTAAAGAAGTTTCCGAAGCCATCGACAGTTTTGGGGGAGAATTCAATGCTTTTACAGGCAAAGAATACGTCGGGTATTATGTAAAATCAGGAAAAGAAAACCTCAATAAATCGATGGATGTTCTTTCTGACATGCTCATTCACTCTAAATTCAATCCAAAAGAAATCGAAAAAGAAAGAGGCGTAATCCTGGAAGAAATGGCTATGTACCTGGACGCCCCCATGTACCAAATCTCATGGGACTTTGAACGACTGGTCTTCGGCGACCAGCCCTTAGGCCGAGATCAAATCGGCACAAAAGAACTCATCAAATCCGTTCAACAAAAAAACTTTTTTGATTATAAAAATGCCCTTTATGTCCCGGAAAACATAGTAATTACCATTGCCGGAGCCGTAACAGAAAAGAATTTGAAGGCTGTCGAACAACAATTTACATTTAAGGCGCAAAAACAAGGCAAACAAGCTCCCGCCTATGATTCAAGCCTGGCTACAGAAAAATTAAAAATCCGTACCAAAAAAACCGAACAATATCACATTTCATTCGGCGTCCGCGCCTTGGAGGAAAGGAATTCTCAGTTCCCCGCCTTAAAAGTACTGGCCATAATTCTCGGAGGAAATATGAGCTCTCGAATGTTCCAGCATGTCCGGGAAAACAAAGGGCTTTGCTACTCTATTCGCACTACTATAGATGAATTTACCGACACCGGGCTGCTCACAACCCGCGCAGGAGTAAAATTGAGTGACGTCCTACGTGCCGCAAGCGCTATCCGGGAAGAATATAACAAAATTGCCTCTAAAGGGATTACTGAAACCGAACTCGAAAAAGCAAAAAACTATTGCATCGGAAAAATAGACCTAAAAACCGAAGACACAGAAGAAGTCGCCCATCATTTCGCAAAAGACACTCTCCTCTACGATATAAAAGAAACACTCGAAGAGTGGAAAAAGAAAATCCGAAACGTCAAAAAAAACGAAGTGGAAGCCTTAGCTAAGAGGCTCTTAACCCCAAAAAAATTCCGGTTCGCCGGGATTGGGCCTAAGATAGATGAGGACGAGTTGCGGAAGATAATTTCATAAACCCGTTTAATCTTTTTTTCTCCTTCTCCTTTTCCCCGGATCCAAAGAACTGTCATATTCATAAACAGCCCGTCCTACTCGCTTAAAGAAATCGTATTTTTGTAAGTTGAGGGAAATAGTCCCAATACGAATTTCTCTTTTTTTGAGAACTGCCTCAATGATTTCCTGCCGTTTCATCGGCGCACCATTTTCGAGCAACACTGTTTTTATTACATCACAAACCGTTCCTGCAATCATTCCCCATTCTTTTAGCCCGTACATTCCTCTTCCCACCAGTACAAATTCATCATGACGAATAAGCTCATTGTGTATTGCCTGAGGAGTAACGACCTTCTTTGCCGGAAAGTCATCCAAAACATGTCTGGCAATCTGGGAGAAATGAAGAGGCTTTTCTTCCTGCTTAAGAGTGATTAGAACTTTATCTTTGATGGAACGAGGATTGATATGCCTCCACAAAGAAAGACCCCAGCCGTCTTTCGTTTCACAGAAACTACGATCTATGCGCAAGACGGAAGCAATTATTGCAATATCAGCTTCGCCATTCAACAATTGTTTAATTTCCTCTGTCTGTAATACTAATCCCTTCTTCTGAAGGGCTTTTTGTACGGATCGTATAGTTCCTTTTATCTCATTTACAGATATATCGGTTGTTAACCAGAAAGGACGATGAAATTGGTTCTTCTCTTGTTTTACCAGCCGGCCTGATATTCTCATAGCCAATTTCATTGCATTTACATCAATATCATCATCTCCAACTTTTTTTAACATCTCAGAGATAAGAATATCCTCTGCCATCACTCTCCCATTTTTTACCAAAATAGAATAAGCCAGATCGTGAATGAAACGCATCGAAGGATCCATTGAAATCCTGGCCAGTTTCTTGATAGCCATTGTTTCGATTTGGCGGACTCTTTCTCTGGTAATCGAATAACTTTTTCCGATTTTATCCAAAGTTTCCCGTTTGCCTCCCCCCAGAGAAAACCGGCGAGAAACAACATTCTGTTCCTTTTCTGTTAAAAGTCGAAGAAGACGGTCCATTAACTTTGGAAAATCGATTATCTTTTTTTGAGGAGCGGTCATGGATTATTTAAGGAGTTAAATAGTTAAATTATATGACTACCTTTTACTTTATAAAAACAGCACCCCTTGTCAAATTTTTTTTATTATTAATTTAGAGGGTTATTTATTTACTATTAAAATCATTTTAAGTGCGTTTGTCAAGTTTTTTTTAAAAAAAGTTTTCGGGAAAAGCTTCCCCATAATAAAATAAACGAAATAATCGCCCCCAAGCAAGCAGAAAATCCATAAGACACCACAAACACAGGAAATCCACTAAATAAGCGGGCAATCCACAATAATGCTTCAAGAATTACATAAGCAGGTACAGCAATCAGCTTAGCCGGAATTTCAGGTAAAATTCCCATAACAGAGGACACAAAAGAGAAAAACATTCCTATCGGTACCAACGGTTCAGCGAAAAAATTGGAGAAAAATCCAGCAACCGGAAATTCGTTAAAATAAAATCCCAAAACGGGAGATACCGCAATTTGTGCAGAAATTATTACAGCAAAAAGAGCTCTTAATTCCCATTTTTCAGGAATGAATTTCAGAAAATTTGAAAGCAATGGAATTCCGATAATAATTCCTAAGGTAGCAGCACTACTCAGAAAGAAACCGATATCGGTCTGTACAATCTTCGGGTTATAAACAGCCATGACTCCAATGGCTAAAAAAAATACGTTCCTCACGTTTGAAAACCGACCGAAAGCAATAGCAAATCCAACAATCAATCCCATTAATGCAGCTCGAAAAACCGGGGCTTCCGCTCCAGTCATTGCTACAAAAAAAACAATGGAAAGCCCGCTCCCGAAAAATACGGGCAATGCCCCAAATTTCCTCAAAAGAATGGTTACCAAAAGCACTACCACTGTCACGTTAAAACCGGAAACAACAAGCAGGTGCTGAAGGGCGGAATGTTTAAAGCTTTGTGAGGTAAATTCCGGCAGTTCGTTTTTTATTCCAAGCAGAATGCCCATAGCTATCGTGGAATGCGGAGGAGGAAGGACTTTTTCCAGATTTCGAGCGAGAAAATCTCGCGTACGGCTTGCGGTTCGAAGGAGTAAGCTTCCTTTTCTTTCATTTTTTATAATTATGAGCTCCTCCGGATTTTTAGCGATTGTCTGTACATCGAATCGGCGTAAAAATTGCAGATAATCGAAACTTCCAAAATTTCGAGGACGTGTTAATTTTGCAGTGAAAGCCAATTTATCTCCATAGTTGATTACTGTATTTGAAGGAACAATCAAAAGCAGGCTGCCAGAAATATCTCGGAAAATTGTCATATTTTCCTCCTTTATTTTCTCCGCTTTAAAAAATACACGTGTGTTTTTTTCACGATAATCGGGAAAACTGGTAACAATTCCGTGAATTTCTGCTTTTTGCCCATAGTAATTGACCAGATTATCATTTTGAAAGTCCGAAAAGTTCCGAAATTGCCCATAAAAAACACTGAGAAGAAAAACAGAAAGGACTCCGAGCCAAAAGTTTCGTATTATAATAGCGGTAAACAGAAGTAATCCGCCAACTAATAAAAAGTATTCGATATTCCATATTCCCCTTCCCAAAAAAATCCCTAAAAAAATGATGAGCAGAGTGAAACGTAGTTTTTCAGAATCGGTGAGGGATAAGAAGTTCATAAAGTTTGTAAAGATGGTAGAACTTAGAGTCTGTTTAAAAACAGTGAAATAATCATAAAAAAAGTCCAGCAGGGATCAATTTTTGAATCTTTTGGTTTAATTTATGAATAATCTGCATTAGCGCAATCACACAAAG
>CAYVJW010000116.1:0-5338 GCA_964451885.1 uncultured Candidatus Peribacteria bacterium
TTTCGTATAGCTAAAAATCAAGGCCTGTCGGCCTTAGTTCTTGGTAATGTCAGTAAACAAGTCGAAAGTCTAAGCTCAACCTTGGCAGCTCTCCACGATAAACTTCTCCACTGCCAAAACCAGCTCAGAATTATCGCTAGAGGAGATGGAGATTCCTCCGGTTTTCATTCTCTGGTCGATTTGAAATAATCTTTCGTACATGGATTCAATTTGTTTTTGGGAGAAATTTCGTGTGAGTGGGATTGTTTTTTGTACTACGAAAGGGTGGAGTTTTGTGAGGGAGGCGATTTGATTATTGGGAATGTTCCGATCCAGGGCGTTTCTGAGTTGTGTGTGGATCCGTACTTCGCGGATGATCATGGCAAATATCTGGTGGATTGGTTCTCCGGCGTGGAGTAGGTCATGAAGTTTTCGAATAGCTCCGGGAATATTTTTTCGGCTGAGGGTTTCGGTAAATTCCCAGATGATGGCTTTGGGATGGGGGATTGTGAGTTCTTTGATGAATTGCTCTGTGATGATTCCGTCTCCCGCAAGGGTTAATTTTTCTATTTCCCGGGAGAGCCTCCAGAGGTTTTCTCCGCATTGGGAAAGGAGGATTTTCGCTTCACGGTGGGCGATTTTTCCTTCATTTTTTTGGGTATAGCTACGAATCCATTCCAGCAGATGGGTTTCGTCCAGGGGTTCAAATGTTTCGATTTTTGCATTATTGAGGAGGAATTTTGAGGATTTTAGGCGTTTATCAAGGCTTGGTTCAATGATGAAAAGAGTTACGTCATCGGAAACGTTTGGCAGTTTTTCAAAGAATTGTGATTTTTTAGCAAGTTCGAAGGTTTCGGATGTCCAGAAATTTTCTGTAATTATACAGCGTTTTTCGCCAAAAAGGTTGGGAGTAAAGGCCGAATTTTCCAGATCTTTGAAAGCATTCTCGTTTGTAAATGTTTCTATTTCTCCGTTGGAATATTTCTGTCGGAAAGCATTTCGGTAGTATTTTATTTTTTCGTGGAGGCGGAAGTCGTCTTTCCCCGTAAGAAGAATTAAGTTATGAATCATGGATTTAAAACTTTAAGAAGAGGTTATTATTTTTTTCGAATTTTAAATTTTAAAATATAAAATTTATTTTTTATTTATTTATTTTAACTAATGTAGATATACTAAATAATGATTCTAACTTCAAATTTCTATCTTCTAAATTCTAGAAAATGAAAATTCAATTTTTTGGTGGCAATACATTTCAGGTGGAAGGCAAAGATGCCAAGATTGTGTTTGATCCGATTGAAAAATATTCAGGGTCCGTGGATTTTGCAACAAATTCCGGGAAAGCGGATTTTTCAGGGGTCAAGGAATCCAAAAAACGGCTTATGCTGCCCGGGGAGTATGAAATATCGGGAGTTTTGGTGATGGGGTATTTTTCAACCAACGAAAATGTTGTTTATAAGGTGATTTTGGATGATATTTCATTGGTGCATTTTGGGGAGTTGACGGAAATGCCTGATACGAAGTTTTTTGACGAATTGGGGGAAAATATTGATGTTATTTTTGTTTCTCTGCATGAAGGGTTTGATGAAAAATCGGCAAAGGAATTAATAGAAACATTGGAGCCCCGGATGGCTTTTTTGGCAGGGGACAGTTCTTTTTTTCCAAAAATGGTGGAGTCTGTAGGGGCAAAAACAGCAGAAGAAAATCCGATGAAGATTTCTCGGTCGCAGTTGTCGGATGAGAAAACGGAGATTTTGATATTGGAGGCTTGAATTTTGAATATAGTTTTGACGGAAAAACATTCTTTAGTAGAATCCTTGGGCTTTTTAAAAGCAAAGATGTTCTAAAATTCCTAAATTTGATTCTTAAATGATCAAATTTTGAGAGGAAGAAGAAATGAAATAAGAGGGGCTCCGACTTCAGGAGGAGCGGAGATATGGAGTTTCTTCTGACGACGCCACGGTAGCTCAGTGGTAGAGCAATGGACTGAAAATCCATGTGTCGGTAGTTCAATTCTACCTCGTGGCACCACTTACACCACTTTTCGCTTTTTTCATCTCGTTTGATGCTTCATTATCAGTTTTTGCGGTTCTACCTTCTGCAATTACTGAGGGGAACTTGTTTGGGTTGAACCTGAAAAATGTCTCTACTCGTACTTTCCATCTTTTTCCCTCTTTCTGTCGGTACATCTCAATTCGATCAATAAAGAGGTCACAAAGGATTTTCTTTTGCTCTCGGCTCAGGTTTTCGAGCTTATATTTTATCTGTGCTGAAGCTTCTTTGAGTTTTTGGACTTCCATATCTAATGAACTGGTAAAACCCAATTCGTCTTCTATTTCTTGTATTTTTACTTCAATTTTGGCAAGTTCTTCTTCTTTTTCGGTAAGTTTCTTTTGGAGGATTTCTTCATCGTAAATGCCTTTCTCATAGGCTTCCTGAATTCGAGGTATTTCAAGATTTCTAATATTCACTTCTCTTTCTCGAAGGCTATTTAAACTTTGTTCTAGCAGTTCTACCTTCTCTGTCCGTCTGAACTCTTTGGAAAGGTAATGTTTGATAAAAACCTCCGGATTTTTCATGGCTTCCATGATCTTTCCCCATACATAATTTTCAATCTGTTCTCCAGGCACTTCAAAGACGGAAAAATGTTCTCCTTCTTTTGTATTAAACTGTTTTCTTCTGTAACTAAAGCCCCCTTTAAATCTCTTTGCCCCGAAGAACTTCTTTGGCTGGTCAAGTGTCATATCAAATATTCTCCCGCTCAAAAGGTAAGTACTATTCGTACGGCCTCCTGTCCTGGATTTTCTGGCATTTTGAGCTTGCATAAAAGTAAGTTCAGAAACACAAGCTGGAACTTTTACAATAGTCCATTGGTCAGGAGGTAGTTTGTCTCCATTTTCGTCCGTATTGTTAGCTACATATTCTCCACGATAAATGGGCGATTGCAGGAGAAGTTGTATTATTTTTTCAGTCCATTTTCCGATTTTGTATTTAGAAATTGAGCCTTCTCCACGAGGTACTTTTAGGTTATTGAGTTTTTTGCTTATCTGCCCAAATCCAAGCTTATCATAAATGTACCAATCAAAGATTTGCTGCACCCATTCTTTTTCTTTCGGGATAATCTCCAACTTACTTCCTTTTCCACTTGAATTTTTAATCTTTCTATAGCCATAAGGAACGAAATTTCCCGTATAGTTTCCCATTTCTGCCGAAGCGATTTTTCCCATTTGGGTTCTTCCTTTGATAAGTTCTCGCTCAAATTGAGCGATTGCCCCGAATATCTGAAAGATAAGCTTTCCAATAGGGCCTTTAAAATCAATATTCTCCTGAACCGATACAAAACTCACTTTATTTTTTTCAAATAGTTCAAAAGCACTTAGAAGGTGTTTTAGGCTACGAGAAAGCCTGTCAATCTTCCAAACAAGCACAGCGTCAAACTTTCCTTCCCTGACTTGTTGCATCATTTCTTGGAACTGTGGCCGGTTAAGGTCGCTTCCGGTATGCGTATCACTAAAAATCCACGCTTTTTTCGTGTAGAGGTTGAGTCCCTTGTTGTTTTCTATGTATTCTAGGAGTTTCTTTTCCTGAGCCTCTAGTCCATACCCATCAATCTTTTGTTCAGCTGTAGAAACTCGAATGTAGATGGCAGCCCTTCTTTTCTTATCGGGAGCAAGTTTAATTAAACTTTCCATCCGTTGAAAACTATCTAACTTGAAAAAATAAGTCAAATTTAAGATAGGATAAAAGCGATAACAAAAATAATATTTAATATTTCGTTCCACGAAGTACTCCTAAATGATTAAGAGCGTGCGTAATATCTGAAACAGTATTTTCCGGGTTTTCTTCTGGAAAATGATCTACAAACTCAAAATCCACCTTTCCTGTACTGAAAGAGTGCATTATTTTCTCTGATTGAGATGAGTTTGTTTTTTTCATTGTGTCCTGAAAAAACCTGTTATATTGCCCTGAACTTCTATACAAGAAGGTCGCAGGCTTCAGGTTTATTTCAGAAGTGAAAAAATAAAACTCACTTCCTGCAAAGAATCATAAGGAATGTTTTTTAATATGCAAATTTTTTCTTTTTTTCTCGCTTTTTTAATGCTGCTAATTTTTTATCATTTTCTGCAATCAATCGTCTAAGTTCAGCTGTACTTAAATTGGTCAGATCATCTTCGTCTTCTATGCTTGGTATTTGGTCAGAAGTGTAAAGTCCTGTAAGTTTAGCAATTACGTCTATGGCTTTAATAACAGCATTATCAGGCTGTGAACCAATGAATTCTTGCATTTCGCCGTTTTCATTTCTGTGAAAAGTACTTTCATTTTTCATGAGAATCTCCCATAAGCGTTTGCTTATGAGATCTAGATAATGTGCCTCTCCTCCTAAATATCCTTTCAGTCGTTCAATTTCGGACTGATAAAATTTTGTATTTTCTATTACATTTTTAGTGTTTTCGGCTACACTTTTTGAATATCCTGCATCTAAAGCAGCCCTCTTTTTAGACTTCCCGTCGCTTATCCCCTGAATGTACTGTTGTATTCTGTTGGGAAGTTTATATTTCAGAGGTTTTCCGATATTTTTTAAGTTTGATTTTTTGTTGGTTTCTCTTTTTGGGGCTGGCTTTGTAGCTTTTTTGGTTGTCATGTCTTCAAATATACTACCTATAGAATATTTTTTCAAAAAAAATTGGTAGACTTATTTTGAGTTTAAGAATAAATTGAGAACCATGTTGGAAGAAAAACTTAATCGACTTCGGAAATGGTTTGTTGAAAAGACAGATTTAATCGAGCAGTATTTCAACGAAAAGGAGAAAAGCAAAATGCTAGCTTGTAGAATGGGAGAGATTTATTTTGCAAAAATTGGCGTAAATATCGGGGCAGAAATGGATAAACATCGCCCTGTTTTGGTCTGTCAGGGAGAGGATTTGTATTTGAAGAAGTCTGATATGGTCTTTGTCTTTCCTATCACCGGGAATACAGAGAAAAAGAAATACAAAGTTTTATTCGATCAAAAAGATATTCAGTGGGGACATGTTCAGAAAGGTGGTGTGCTTGTGCAGCAGTTCAGGAGTATTTCAAAGTTCAGATTGGAACGAAAGATTGGAAAGATGAAGATTGAGAAGATGCAAGAAATACAGGCTATGTTTGAAAAGTGCCTCTATAAAAATACTCCCCTACAACGCTAGGCATTGTAGGGGGAAAACCTCGCTAATGCGGGTCAGGATTCCCGAAGAAATCCAACAGAATTGCCTACATTATAGCCAGAAAGAGCCAATACGTCAAAAGATTTTAAAATATGAGTAATCCCCCTTATTAACCGAAAAAACCGCAGTATATCATAAGTCACAAGAAAACCAGTCCTGTT
>CAYVJW010000117.1:0-5308 GCA_964451885.1 uncultured Candidatus Peribacteria bacterium
CATCATCACAGATCAACATACTGACAACGTGAAATCCTTTTTCTTTGTGATAGGCGGCAATAGCTGCTGCTTCCAATATTCTTTTCTTCTGTTGCACTCCAATATTTGGAAAATAGGTGCTGATAATATTTTCTATGTACTGTTCTCCGAGTTATCTGAATATCCTGAATGACGACACTTTCATACCCCTTGAACACAGCATCCGATGGAAGTTCGTTTGGATTGATTTCGAGTTTTTCAGTTCGATCTACTTTTACAATCTCCTTTTTCGGAGCGCGTTTTTTCCTTCTATCTTTTCTGGACTCTTTTCGATCTTTTTCTGAAGAAATATTTCCGCCCCCTTTGCCATTGTTTTTGGGATTTATGTCTGGTTTCTTTTGTTCTCCCTTCAGGAGATTGTTTTCGTCCCGCAATTTTTGATTTTCCGACTCAAGTTTTTTTATTTTGGTAGCTTGCTGCTCTATTATGTTGAATAAAAACTGTATCGCCTTTCGCGTGTTTTCATTTTTTATCTCATCGAGATTTATTCCGATATTTTCTATTTTCATAACTTTTTATTTTGTCATGATGTTATCTTTGTTTTACATCCGAATACAAATATTATTCGCCACCCTGGAATTTTGGGTGGATACCAGCTCTTTGTACAATAGCTCCATTTGCAATCTTCGGATTGCGTAAGTTCGTAACATTCTTTGCAGTTTTTTGAATCTGAAATCCAATCTCCGGAACAATCTTCAGAGCGTACAATCTCACCATATTTTCTTGGATGTTTTAACAAAAATCGCTGAAAATTTACTCTCATATCTTTGAGAGATTCAAATTTATCAAGTCGCAAATCTTTTATCTTTTTCTCATAGGCTTCTTTAGTTAATTTTTCGTTCAAAAAATAATATTCCTTAAATTGATCAAAAAAAGAACGATTGAAATCAAAATCTCTTCCATAGTCTTTTGCATCCCAATCATCTCCCCACCAATATTCATTTTCATAAACTGGAAAGGATTTATCTGGAGATTGCATAGAAATAATTTTCTTCCCTGTTCCATCACAAATTCGGTGATACAAATGCCGATCATTTCTAAACGTTAATCGTCTACGAGAACGCTCCTCCGGACAAAGCGTCGGCACAGGAACACCCATCTTTTCATAAAACTTCAGATCTTCATCCGTAATAACAAACTCTTGGTCGGAAATGGCACAGACTTTTTTCATATTCATAAATACTTATTCTCATCCTACATTGTCGCACGGATTGCGATTTTGTAAAATCTCGTTTTTTGTTGTATCTGTTTTTTAGCTTGAAATAAGGAATAAAGCATGATAAAATTCTGTAGAAGAATTTTTACAACAACCCCATGATTGAATCAAAACTCAAAACTCAAAGCTCTCAACCTCAACGATGATGAGTCCAATATCTACTTGATGTTACTCAAATTTGGATCTTCCAATGTCGCTTCCATAGCTAAAATAACCAAAATCCCTCGAATTAACTGCTATCATCACCTTGAGAAACTCACAAAAAAAGGACTCATCTCCGTGTAGGAAAGACAAAAAGTAAAACACTTCTCCGCCGAAAACCCAGAATCCAGTTTTTTGATGGAAAAGATGGCGTGAAGAATGTCTTCGACAAGATGACCGAAATAAGAGAGAGCGAAATCGTGAGTTTCTCAAACTTTGAGCGACTTGGAAACTTTTTGCCTGACTTCCTACCATCTCACTTCGAAAAACGCTTAGAACGCAAAATAAAAACCCGTTTTATCTCACCTAAAAGTGCGAAGGCTGAAACCTTCTGCGATCAATTCTTTCCGAAGGAATATAATGAAGCTCTTCTCGAAGTTTTCCTGATCTCTCCTGATGAATTCAACTTTGACTCAGAAATTACTATTTTTGCCGGATCAATTGCGATTTTGAATCTGAATGAAGAAAATCCTATTGGAATTCTGGTTGAGAACCCTGAATTGTTTCATACGCAAAAAGCTATCTTTGATCTGGCATGGCTGGGAGCTACGAGTTTTATTACCCAATAATCGTATTTTTTATGCATAACCTTAAAAACCATTTTCGATCCTTTTTTCACTCCAAAACAGAAAGTAATATGCGATGGTTGGAGATCCTTTTCGCTTATTATCGGGACAACCATGCTAAATCGTTTGAAGAAGCTATGGAAAGAGCCTTGCATAAATTCTTCCCCGAATCACACGAACCAGTTCCTTTTCGGGGAGAAGAACGGGATCAGGCAGATGGTCGTTTCTGGGATTTCTTCATCTTCGAGTACCGGGACAAAGTCTTAAAAAAGAAGACCCTGATTGAATATATGATCGATGAAGATCCGGAGCTGTCAGAAATAGACCGCAACTATTTCAAACTTCTTTTGGAGAGTCAATTATACAGTATTTTCCGAGTGACGAAGGTACACAAAGGGGAAGCCGTTGAACTTCAGGATCTGATAAGTGGTGGAAAATATGAAGTAAAGGAATTTTTGAGATCACTACAATTTGAAGTCGACTATCTGGTTTTTTGGCGAATTTTTAAAGACGACTGTGGAAATTACCGATTTGCTCCCGGCAATCCAACCGTATGGGGTTTAGAAGCCGTGATTGGACTTGGCAATACCATTGAACAACAGAATTTCAATAAAGAGGAAGTAACTGCTCTGACAATCGAACAGACTTTTTTGAATAAAAAAGACGATTCTGAAAAACCAAACGACACATCGGAAACTCCAAATGAAAGAATGCGTAAGTTTCTTATAGCCCATAATTCCACTTTTACACTTGAATCACTCATAGAGGCTATTTCCAATGATAAATTGGGATCATTTCGTTTCTCAAAACTTCTTTCAAGCTTTCGAAAAGCAATGTCAGAGAAGGCTTCTTATGAATTGATGGAGATTTGGAATGAATTTGCCAATAACATTCCACGAAAATCATTGGATGAAAAATCCCCGCAGCAAATGGTACAGAAAGAAAATATCGGTCCAAAAGAAAAGGGATTCATAACAGAGTTGTCACGAGCTCTTGACCAAAAAATCGACCATATCGCTTTTCCTACTCTCAAGGCAGCGAATTATATCGCTGAAAAATTTCAAAAAGATTGGCTGGATTTCCCACAAGAAAGACTCGATGGAAAAACCCCAAAAGAGGTTATTCTTGAAGAAAGGAAATCTATGGAAAATTTTGATTTGGAAGTCGATCCTTTTTTCAGTCTTTCCCAAATAAATGAATCTTCGGAAATTGTACTTTTGGATAAAATTGACACCAAAGATGTAGAGATTCTCCACGACATGGAACTGTTTTTAGATTTCATCGATACGCAAAAAACGGTAAAACTTACAAAAGAAGGACTGCTCAAAAAACACGCTTATGAAAAACTTATCCCGGAGTGCAAAAGAAAAGCGATGTACGGATTTCATTGTGGCAAAAAAATCAAATGGTTTATGGCTACCTGGTCGATATATTTGGATTTTGTTCAGAGTTTAGCGGAAATGGCAGGACTTGTGGATCGAAATAAGAACGTCTTAACCATCAATGGTGAACGTGTTCGTGAATTTAAAACTATGTCATCAGGAGAAAAACTGAAGTTTCTTTTTTGCACTTATTTCTTTGGAGATGACTGGTCATTGCTCATTGGTAGAAACAATAAGATCAAAGACTGGATAGATGACCATATGTTTCATCGGGAATCAACTTTGATAAATCTGGAAGAAACAAAAGGCAGGAAAATTAAGTTCGAGGATTTTTTCATGCAATTTTATGCCTCCAAAAAAGCATTTTTGGAGAAAAAGGAAAATAGCGACATCAAACAAACACAACAAGTATTTTTGATGCACCTTACCATTCAACCATTCCAACTGTTTGGGTTGATCAAGTGCTTCACCAAAAGAAAAGGATATTATCTGACATCGCTTGAAGATTTGTTGGCACTCGATTCTGTCCAAGTAACAAAAATTGCTCTCCAGCTACTACCCCACCTCTACGAAGAAATGTATTTAAGAAATCTTGATCAATGCAGTTTAAGGGGGGATTTTTTACCTGATTCAGATCGAAATGAATCGCAGACTTCATCTTCTACACAGAAGATTGGGAGAAATGAGCCATGCCCGTGTAATTCGGAAAAAAAATTCAAGAAGTGCTGTGGAAAGTAATTTATTTATTGCCTCCTCTTGAAATTTTAATTCCCAACACTAATATCCTAAAGATTTATGAATATTATACATGCCTAAACAAAAAAAATCGCATTCTACTCAAGCTACAACAACTGTCTCTCTTTTTGATATTCAGAAAAGTCCGCTTATTGTGGATATGGAAGCACAGCTTTTGGAACTGGAAACTCAAAAAAAGAACCTGAATACACAATTACGCGCACAAAAAACAATGCTCCAAAAATGGAAAGAAGAAATCGTTGAAATTCAACGTCAGTTATTTGGAAAAGCAATGAAACGAATGAGCGATTTTGAAAGCCTGAGAAAGGAAATCGTATCCCTGTGTGGAAAGATCATGAAATCCAAAAAAGTGTCTAAAAAAGAAAAAGAGGAGATTAAAAAATTTGAAGAAGATTTATCTTCTCAGAATTTTTCTCCTGAAGATATGGAGGAAATGATGAGGCAAAGAAACAAGGAGGCAGGTGCAGACGGTCAAAGGTTTGAATTCTTTGAAAAAATGAGAGTTGAGCCCGAACACAAAGAACAACGAAGCATTCGAAAAATATTTTTACGATTAGCCGCTCAGTTTCATCCGGACAAAGCCCGGACAGATAAAGAAAAAGAACACTGCCACACGCTCATGAAATCTATAAACGAAGCGTATGAAAAACATGATGTGGAAATGCTTCTGAATATTGAAGCAGAATATGGGGATGTCGAGGCTTTTTCGATTACAATAACCATTTCGGACGAAACAGATCATATTCAGAAGTTAGAGAAAGACATTGAACGAATAAGCCGGGAAGTTGAGTTTCTTGAAAATCAGCTAGAACGTGTAGTTCAGGAAACTACAAACGTTAAAAAATCCGAACCGGGAAAAATGCTCCAAAAAAAGAAAATAGCTGAAAGGCAGGGAAAAGACGGACTAAAAACCCTTATGGAAGATATGGAAATGGGATATCAGCAATTACTGGGGCTAAAAAAAGCTTTGGAGAAATGCCTCAAATCCGGAAAAATGCCAGATGTCCCAGCCCATTTGATAGACGGCCCTCTGGGAGAACAAATGCTGGATGATATGATGGAGGCGATGCAGGATGAGTTTGGAGATGATTTGGATGCAGAAGGCATTCCCAAAGAGGTAATGCGAAAAGTAACAAGGCAAATGGCAG
>CAYVJW010000118.1:0-5270 GCA_964451885.1 uncultured Candidatus Peribacteria bacterium
CAGGCCTGGTTTTCTTGTGACTCATGACGTACTTATCGTTTTTCGGTTAATATCTGGATAATGTGCTTTGTTGCTACCCTAATGAAAACCCAAATAAGGAGAATGAATAAAAAAGCCATGAAAATCATATACCGAAAAGCCCAAAAAACAGATATCCCACAATTGGCCAAAATGAGATGGGATTTTCAATTAGTAGGACGAGAATCCTGCAAAGATACTGAAAAAGAATTTGATAAATCGTGTGAAGAATTTTTCGAAGAGCAATTTGATTCAGGAAGTTGGGTACATTTTTTGGCGGAAGTGAATAACGAAATTATTGCCCATGTTTCATTGCAAATCATAAAAAATATTCCAGTGCCGGGAACACTAAAAAATTACTGGGGCTATCTAACAAATGCTTATACCAAAAAAGAATTCCGCAAAAAAGGTATTGGAACAAACTTAGTGAAACAATCTTTAGAATGGGCAGATGCTAATGATCTGAAAAAAATTGTCCTTTGGCCAAGAGAAGCCAGTATAAACATCTATAAGGATCTGAGATTTTCTCAAAAATCGGAAATAATGGAGCGCAAAGCCCCTGCTTAACTGACCTTTTCACCTACTCAATATTATGAATAAAAAAGAAGCCAAAGAATTATTATCTAAAGAAATAAAAACTTTGAAAAATAAGAAATATACAGAGCTTGTAAAAATTGTTGATGAAGTAGAAACAAAAGAACTTCTCGGAAAATCTGATCAAAAATACCAAATAGAAATACAAGTTTTTTGGGATGATGCAAAGGAAGGAAACTTGAGAGTTACTGTTTCTATTGATGATCGAGGCTGGAGATCGTTTGTTCCCTTAACTGACGATTTCATTATTGGCCCGGATGGAACATTCATCGGAGAGTAAATCCTTGGGGTGATAATCAATTGGCTCCCCTCTTCCTAAGCCTTATAATCGTACTGCGTTCCAAAAACGCATTACTTCTTTACCATTTCGGAAATGTCCGATACTACAGACGGAACATCCGTAGTCCAGAGCGACGACCAGTTTCTGCAGGAAATGCAGCAAGAAGGCTCCTCCTCTGCCCTCACCGAAAAACCCTCTCACACATCCGACACCCAAGAGCCTCATGATGATGTTTCTCAGGAAAGCTCCGATACAAAATCCGAGCCAGAATCAGAAGAAAAAGTTTCTGAATTCGACGAGAACCATGATCCTGACGCTACGCTGAAGGAAGATTCCGACGAAGATAACAAGTCTTCAGAATCTTCCCCACCTGAGTCTCCGCAATACCAGAAAGACGCAGAGAACCTCGCAAAGAAGTGGGACAGTTTGGATGATTCGGAGCAGGCTAAACGCATAGCCAATCTCTATCATACCCGTCCCAGGGTTCTGGAAGCTTTCGCTCGTGAACTAGGAACTACGATTGATACATTGCTTGATCAATACGGCACGGAAAAAACAGAAAAAACTGAACCTCCCTTTGATATTCAATCTTTAAAAGATGAACTCAGAGAAGAACTGAGAGCAGAAATGCAAGAGGAGTTTCGTCCGGCCCTGCAACAGGCAGAACGGGAAAGACTCACCTCAGAAATCTCAAAATGGGGGCAGCATAACAAACTTTCTCAAGACCAGATTGATCAGCTCAATCACCCGGAAAGCGATCTCCGGAAATCCGTGGAAAAAATCAAATTCCACCCGGAAACCGGCGAAAAGCTATCGGTGCTCGGAAGAATGCGATTGGCGATTTCCAATTCGGAAAGTCTGCAAAATATGCTGATCGAACGAGGCGCGATAAAGAGAGCCAAAGGAATCATTAAAGCGATAAACACTCAGGTGAAAGGCGGTGGTGGTTCACGCAGTGCCAGCGACTTACTGGATTCCAGCGATGATACGGAATTTATCTCCGGACTCAGAGCGAAAGGAAACGAAAAAGTTGTCACGCACTTGTATGCGGTTTTTACGAATCCCTTTTTTCATGGGGAATATGAATGGAATGGAACGTGGAATGATGGAGGTCAAGACCCTATGATTACTCCCGAAGACTTTGATAAAGCCCAATTTATCTTGGGAAGAAAAGGAAAACCCCGCAACCGAAAACACGAACACGCTTTCACCGGAATTGTTCGTTGTGGAGAATGCGGCTGCATGATTACCGCTGAACCACCGAAGTTTAAAAGAAGCCCAAAAAACGGAGATATTCGGGTATATAACTACCTGCGATGTACCAAAAGCAATAAGCAACAAAAGTGCTCTCAAAAATACGTCAGAGTAGAGGAAATTGAAGCCCAAATTAACGAAATTTTAAACGCTATTGAAATACCGGAGGAATTTACCAAGTGGGCGTTTAAACAGCTAAGAAAGGAAAATAAGCAGGAAACAAGCTCCTTTGCCGCTCGCCGGTCAGAAATACGGAAAAAATATGATGAAAATGAAGTGATGATTGATAGTCTGGTCGACAAACTGGTTCGAAATGTCATCAATGATGAAGTTTATCAGACAAGTTTGAAAAGATATGAAGAGCGAAGAAGGCAGCTGAAAAAAGAATTAAATAAGTACGAACGCTCGAGAGATGACTGGCTAGAAAAATTGGAAGAGGATTTTAATTTTGCTTCCACGGCTCGCAAAAGATTCGCGGAAGGCGACGTAAATATCAAAAGAGAGATATTTTCCAGATTAGGTTCGAACTTTTTACTCGAAAACGGGGAAGTCGCTCTAGAACTAAAGAAAATCTACTTCGCCATCAAGAAAGGGAAGGAAAAAACACACCCCCTAATTTCCAAAATCGAACCTTTGAAAAATGGCTTAAATAAGCCGAAAAACAGCGATTTAAATCGCTGGATTCCAGTCTGGAGCACCTTAATGTCAGATGGTCGAACCTTGCATCAAATAGTAAAACGGCTTCATTCTTCCCTGTATTCCCATTCAAAGACGAGATTTAAAGAGAAGAGCACTGGACAGGAGGTAGCTAAAGCATTAGGTTCAAAGGCGTGAACAATTTTTAATGGAAAGAAATAGAAATGAAAAAATTCGATCAATGGAATTCGGTAAAAAAGAAGGTAGAAGACACTCCGCATTCTTATTTTCACGAAAGAGAAGTTTTTTATGCCCGAGTGGGAGAAAATGTTGGGTTTGAACAATGCGGCAAAGGAACAGATTTCGAACGGCCGATATTAGTGTTTAAAAAATTCAATGGCTTTGTTTTTTGGGGCATTCCTCTTTCTACCACGAAAAAAAGAGGGCCGCATTATCATGCTTTTAAGTTTATAGAAAACAAGGTAAGTGTGGCGATGATTTCCCAATTAAAACTTATTGATGCCAAACGTCTGGATCGAAAAATTGGAAAAATATCAAGAAAGGATTTTCGGGTCATAAAAAAAATTATCAGCGAATTTGTGGATTCGACTGATAATTCTTAATTTTTTTCAGAAGGTCTTTCGACCTTCCGTGGTCCCGAAGGACATTTGTAAATACATTATAAGGCTTTATGTTTATTTCGTCAAAATTTTCTTATGGTAAATGAAATTATACTAAACGATAAAGTTTATCACATCGGCGAAAACAACCTTCCTTGTCTAATTACTTATGGAGAAAAAGCTGGCGGCTCTCATTTATCTGTAACTATGGTTGCTGATTTGTTTTTACGTGGGACAAAAATCCTGTTCCTTACCGCCTATCCAATGGCAAAAGATAATTTTTTTCAGCAAATTAAAGGAGCAAAATCGAAAATTGCTTATATCACTGATGAAGCTCAGCTTAATACCGGTGCACAGGCAATTATTCTTGAAAGCGGAAATGAGCAACTGTATTTTAAGGCAGTTGAAAAACTGGACGATCTCAACGAACGCGTTGTGCTAATAAAAAACATGGAAGTTTTCAGCGATGCAGTTTTTGATTCTTGTTTGAAATTGCAAAAAATTATCCTTTCTGGAGATATTGATAAATGTTCTGCCAAAAAACAAATCAGCGAAAAACAATTTAAAACGACTGTTATTTTTACAAAACCAAAAATAAAATTACTATTTGAGCCGCCAACCCTGAAAAAATACACTGGCTATCTTTGGAGTGACGACACGGAAGGCCTTGTATACTCCTCCGCCTTAAAAATTATGTGTATAATGCTCCTTAGCTTTTGTTCAGCCTTCATTCTATGATTCATTGGAAACAGGCTATGGAGCATTATACAAAATCTGAAATTTAAAAGCGGCGGAGTATAACTGTAAAAATGGAAAGATTTTAACCAATATATTTTAAATTTATTTTTTAATCATATTATTATGAAAACTTGTATTGCATGCGGTATGCCAATGAACTTGGAAGAGGATTTTGGAAATGAAGATCAATCTTGCGAAAGCTGTATCAATTGTACTAATCCGGATGGAACGGTTAGAAGTTGTGAAGAAATTTTTGAAGGAGGGGTAGATTTTTTTATGAACGAGATAGTCGGAACAAGTCAAGAATTAGCGGAAAAATTGACCAGAAAAAATATGAAACAACTTTCCTATTGGAATGATAATGATTGCGAATGTCTAAAAGGGGAAGAAGCTACAGATGAAGAATTTCAAAAAGCATTAGAAAATTTTGAAAGCAATTAGAATTTTATTTCTAGCCACTATCGTTCAATACAGTCTTTGCAATATGTCGAAATATGTAGTAGTGAGTATTTCTAATCGGCCGTTTTCGGAGATGATGAATTGATTTCTTGGAAAAATCCCCATAGACTTTTTTTCGATGAAAGACAGCAAACACCAGAAAATTATACTGACGGCTTACAAAATTATCCATACATTTCCGAAAGCGAAGAACGATCAACCATTTTTGACATTGCAAAACGGACGAAAGCTCTTTTTTAACCGGTTCATAAAAAAGTACGGATTAGATGGAAGTATTACTGTCTACAACGAAAAAGATATTAGTCGGCGAATACGCTTGGTGGAATTTTTTGATTATTTCGCTAATGCTCATCCTGTTACACGCACCATAAACGTAAAACAGCAACGACGCCACATCATAGAGAGTCACTTTCATCGAATGGTTATCATTGAGAAAAGGGTTGGCATAGCAAACAAGCTGGAACTTCTGAGTTTTTACCCTCTATAAAAGAATCTCCCCTGTACAGAATCTTGCATCTGCATTGGACGGGGAGTTCTTACAGGTTCCGAGGAACGTCTTTAGTATACCCCAACTTTGCAATTTTGCAATTTTTTTTGTTGTTAGGAAAAAAGCAAATTGGCCGAATAGCCAGAGCCCATTGCTGAGCTCCAGCCTTCTAAGAACCGGACTT
>CAYVJW010000119.1:0-5236 GCA_964451885.1 uncultured Candidatus Peribacteria bacterium
CTTTAAGTCCGATTTTCGCCTACTTGATAAGCTTTGTTATGGTTTTGACTCATGAAGGTGGGGTTGGAAATATCAGGCTGATATATTTGACATTTATCAAAGAATAGATTAATAAGATCTTGCTCTTTTACGTAATTTCATGGGAATATATAGTTTTTTTCTTTAGGTCATCGATTTATCAACCCGAAAAAAAAGGAGTATGGATCGTGAAATATGTGATCTTCATCGTTCTGTCGGCGGCCGTTTATCTGGGGCTGCACTACTATGTCTATCTGCCGGTTATTCATGAAAGGGGGAGTTTGCCTATTGATGTGTTTGTGACTTTCTTGCATGAGTTTGGCCATGCTTTTGCGGCTGTTATTACCGGAGGAAAGGCGACTCAGTTGGTTATTTCTCCCGACATTCCCCTTGTAGCGGGATATGCGTGTCATGCCGGTGGGTTTCAGCCTTTGGTGTCGATGGGAGGATATGTGGGAAGTGCACTTTTTGGAGCATTCCTTTTGTATTCAGCTGTGCGGGAGAACCGGGTGTCGAAGTACGGATTTCGGATTCTGGCGGTTCTGATGGTGGGGAGCCAGTTATTGTGGTTTCCGTATGGCCAATGCGGCAGTTTTTATGCAGGAGCCAGAGATGCGGCGGTTTCAGTCCTGATTTGCGGTGTCTTTGCGGGCGTTTTTTGGTTGATCTCTCGCGTTCCCTATTCTGTCAAGCGCTATCTCCTGACCTTTCTCGGGACGGCATCACTGATGCAGATCGTCCTGGATATCAACGTCGGCCCGTCCAGCGACCTTCAAAAGTTTGATGCCAGTTTGTCGGTAATTGGATTGTTGGTGCCGATTTTCGTCTGGAAACTCTTGTGGCTTGGAATCGTGCTTTTCATCTTTTTCTGGGTAGTGAGGATGGCGTATCGGCAGGCGCTGTCTGGTGGGAAGACTTGAGGAAAAAACTGACCCTGAATATTATGTGAAGTACCTTTTTGGCTGTCCGTTGTTTGGGCAGCTTTTTTTTAGTATATTTGTTTTTTTTATTACAATGTTATTGATGAAGAATTTAGTGACGTGGTTAATTTGTATATTGGCATTTTTTCTTCCTTTCCATGGGGCTATTTCTGTGTTTTTACCTGATTTTTTTCAATTTTGGAAGGAGGGGATTTTGATGGTAGTTTTTTGTATTTTAGTTTTTGTGGAAGGCAAGAGAGTAGTTGAAGAGATCCGAAATCTCCCTTTATCAAAGGAAGAAGTTTTTTGTATTTTGTTTTTGTTGTGGGGAGTGGTGTTGACGCTTTTGAGTGAAGATAAAGAAACAGCGTTTGTGGCTTTTCGATATCTTGGGTTGGGATTTTTCGTGTATTTGATATGTTTGCGTTTATTTCGTAGTTTTTCGGCTGAATGGCAAAAAGAGACTTTTCAGAAGTTTTCTGTGGTTTTTGTTTATTCTTGTGTTTGTTCGGTGCTTTTTGGGGTTTGGGCGAAGTTTTTTGGGGGATTTGATGTGTTAAAGGATTATTATTCGATGACAGTCTCAAGCTGGGTTCCGGGGCAAATGATTCCGATTTATCATGAAGCGGGAGAATTTATCCGTATGCAGGGGGGAAGTTCAGGTCCGATTGTGTTTTCTCATTTGTTGTTGGGAGGGCTTTTTATAAAATTAAAAATTAGGGATAAATCTAGCGTAGGGATATTAGATTTAGTAATTTGGGGGATTCTTCTTTTTGGGATTTTTCAGAGTTTTTCTCGAGCGGCGGTTTTGGCTTTGGTTGTGGGAGGGATTGTGTGGTTATATTTAATGGGATGTTTTGATAGGTTGAAGAGCGGGGTAGTTGGCGGTTTGATTGTTTTTCTTCTGGTGAGTGGGACTTTTTCGCTTGTTAATTTGGAAATGCGTACGAATCTTTTTCTCAGAGGTGGAACTTCTGCTCATTTTAGCCGTCCTGTTGAGGCTTTAAAGGTTGGTTTAGAGCATCCTTTTTTGGGGGATTTAGGAAAATTTGGACCGGCGGCTCGGGTAAAAAATTTGCGTGAAAATAATGATGATCGGGCAATGATTGCGGAAAATGTGTTTATTGATTATTTTGTGCAAATGGGTATTGTGGGATTGGTGTTAGCGCTTTGTTTTTTTGTTGCTGTATTCAGGAGTTTGAAAAAAGAATTTTGGCCATTTTTAGGTGGATTTTTAGTTGTTGCAAATTTAGCCACGATTTTTGACATGACTCCGATAGCAATTACATTTTTTATTATCCTTGCATTTGCTCAATTACAATATAAAAATAAAAAAAATCATTTGATTGATAATTGTGGTAGACCCTGAGTTTGCCGAATGAGTTAATTGAAAATTCATGCTTCCTTCTGCAATTACGAACGCCATAGAAGCTTTATCTGACCTCCCGGGGATTGGTTCTCGGAGTGCGGAGCGGTTGATTTTTTCGCTTCTGAGGAATGAGTCCGGACTTGATCGGAAGATTGCTCGGGCAATTGGAGGCCTAAGGGAAAATATTCGGGAATGTAAAACTTGTTTCCATTTTTGTGAAGGAGAACATTGTGTGGTTTGCAATAATCCCGGGCGTGATGGTCGTGTTATTTGTGTTGTGGAAACGCCGGTGGATTTGGTGGCGCTTGAGCGTACGCATGAATTCAAGGGGAAATATCATGTGTTGCATGGGGTAATTTCTCCTATGAATAAGGTGCGGCCTGAGGATTTGCGTATTTCGCCTTTTTTTGAACGGGTGAAAAGAACTTCTGAAATAGAGGAAATTGTTTTGGCGATGTCCGGTAATGTAGAAGGGGACGGGACGGCTCTTTTTTTATCGGAAAATCTTCAGAGATTTTTTAACGGCAAAATCACTAGGTTGGCTCGGGGGATTCCGAGTGGGGGAGATTTGGATTATTTGGATGTGGGGACGTTGAGTCGGGCGATATCGGAAAGGAGGGAGTTTTAATCACTTATCAATTCGTAATTGTTTTATTCCATGCTTTTTTCCATATCCTCCACCACCTAATTTCTTGTGAAAATAATGCAGGTATGGCAGAAAAAATAATTGCCATGCGGAGAAGGAATAGTTTTTTACCTCGGGGGAGGATTATTAGTTCCGGGTGAAGTGATTCGAATATTTTGGCGTTTTTTCGGGCATTCTTTGTGTTTTGTAATACTTTTTTTAGTGTTTGGGGGTGATCGTGGAGAACTTCGTAGTTTTTATCAAAGAGAAGTTTTAGGCCTTTTTTTTGCATTCGATATCCAAATTCAGTGTCTTCAAAGCCCCAGCCTGAAAATTCTTCGGAAAATCTTTCGTTTTCTATAAAACTTTTTTTTATGGAGATGTTTGAGGTGTAAAAATTTCGCCAATTGGTGCCTTGTTTTTTTATTTTTTTGAAACTGAATTGAGCGTGGTTTTCAAGCCATTGGTGGAAAGAATCTTTTGCTAGTTCCGAAGTCCAGGAGATTTTTCCAAGGAGGCCAATGTTTGATTTAGGGTGTTTGCTGTGAAAATCGACAATTTTCTGAAGCCAGCTTTTGGTGGGGATCGTATCATCGCCAATGAAGGCGATAATATCACTGTTTGATTTATCTATGCCGATGTTTCTGGCTTTGGAAGCGCCTGATTTTTTTCTTGTTTCATAGAATTTTATACATTGGAATGCTGCCTCAAAATTCAGGAATTCTTTTGTTTTTTTTCCATCAAAAATAACAAGAATTTCCGGATTGATTATTCCAAAGTTGGTGCACTCGGAAATGCCTTGCAGAACCTTTTCTAGTTTTTCAGTTCTGCCTATAGTGGGAATGATGATTGAAATTTTCATTGCCTTAAAAATTCTTCTTTACTCATTATATAGTTTTCCGGTCCTGGCAAATAATGTGTTGAAGAAAAACAGAGTAGCACTGCCTCGGGAGAAAAGTTTTTAAATTCGTGCCAGCAGTTTTTTCGCACCAGGAGCGCTTTGTTTTTTTGATCTAATTGGATTTTTCGGTCTCCGGTTCCATCATTGACGATGGCTGTAATAGAACCTGAAGCAGCTACAAAAAGTTCGTCTTCTATCAGATGAGAATGTCCTCCTCTGATTTGATCGCCTTTTGAGGTTACCAGATATACCCGTTTTACCGGGAAAGGGAATTTTTCATTAAGCTCGAATGGGATTAGATCTCCTCGAGTGTCTGAGAAAAATGGGAAATTCAGGATTTTAAACTTTTTCATTTTTTTCTTGTTCTATATGTTCTTCTATATGCTCTGCTGCGATAAAAAGAGCGATAAGACGGTTTTATGCTTTTTTGTTTTTTTACGGAAGATCTAGTGCGCCGTCTGTATACCTTCCTGCCTTTCTTTAACATTCTTGTAGTCGTTTTGATGTTGAGCTGTCTTCGTATTTTCCTTTTCGGTTTGGAAATTTTTTCGTAAAAATCCTGTATGTCGGGACTTATTTCCGGTTTTTTTGAGCGGTTTCGGATGACCCAGCCTATGAGCTGGTCGTAGGTTAATATCAGGGCGTTGAAATTTTTATCTTTCAGGGTCGGGATGCCGATGTAATTTCCGGAGGCATCAAAAGCTGCTCCGCCCGAATTTCCGAAATTTACTTTGGCATCGGTAAATAAATATCTTCCTCCGGTGGATTGTAGGACACCGCTTCCCGTGATTTTCCCGCGCGATATGGTGAGTTTATCGCCTCCTATTTTGAGGGTTCCTCCGTTTTTGATCCAGTTTTGGATTTGATTAAATGTTCGTCTGTCTCCGAAGTTTTGGAGATTATCAATGGGGACCGGGAATCCTTCCAGTCGTACACGGTTTCCGCGTAATCGGCTTGTTGTGCGGACGTGTGGAAGGAAAACTTTTGTGGATATGGGTTTTATGAGGGCAGCGTCGAATTTATTATGGACGGAAAGAACAACGGCTGGAATATCGCATTTTACCGATCGTGTTGATTTGTGTTGGGCGGGGCAGAGGAGAATAAAATCGGCTATTTTTCCTTTTGGGGGAGAAATGACATGTTTGTTAGTGAGCACTAAATTCTTGTCTATTGCGGTTCCTGAGCCGAAAGTGGAGGGGATTAGTTTTTTTAGTGTTTCGTCCCAGTTGAAAGTTACGATTTGGAGGCTTTCGACTGAGGCGAAAGTTGTGGGAATACAAAATAGAAAACCGAAAATTGTTATTAGTGTTTTTTTCACAATGGAAATATAGCTTTTTTGGAGGAGAATGGCTAAGTTCTTTTTTGATGTGATTTTCGTAATTCTTTTTTCCGTGAACAAGACT
>CAYVJW010000120.1:0-5184 GCA_964451885.1 uncultured Candidatus Peribacteria bacterium
GAATTTCTAGCAGAATGTGTTTGTAGATTTTCTTACTTTTCGAAGGGGACTCATGCTTAACCTCAAAAAACAATTTCAATCATTTTTCCAATCAAAAACAAAGAGTAAATTAAGATGGCTGGAAATACTTCTTGCTTATTATCGTGATAATCATAAAGGAAAATTTGAAGAAGTCATGGAAAGAGCCTTACATAAGTTCTTTCCTCCAGAACATCCATCTGTTCCTTTGAGAGGTGAAGAACGAGATCGAGCTGATAGTCGTTTTTGGGATTTTTTTATCTTTGAATATAGAGACAAGGCTTTCAAGAAAAAAACGCTGATTGAATTTATACTCGATCAAGACAATTTCCCTTCGGAGGAGGATAGAGATTATTTTAAACTTCTGAAAAGCAGTCAACTTTACAGCGTTTTTCGAGTAGTAGAAGTAAAAAAAGGGAAATCCATTGAACTTCGCGATCTTATTAGTGGGAAAAAACACAGTGTAAAAGAATTTCTCGGGACACTTCAGTTTAAAATTGGAGATTTGATTTTTTGGCGCATTATCAAAGACGAAAATGGTGATTATCGGCTTGCTCCGGGGATGGCAAATGTCATAGGCGCAGAGGCGGCTATTGGACTTGGGAATGCCATTGAACGTCAAAGCGGATTTTTCGAAAAGGAACAAGTTACAGCACTTGCCACAGAGGAATCCCTTTTTGGAGAAAAAGAAGAGTTAACACAAGAAATGGAATCGAAGGTCGATCCAAAGGAAAAAATGAAGAAATTTCTAAAGACTTATAATTCTACTTTTACGATTGAATCACTTATAAAATCTATTACGAACGATGAATTGGGAGACTTCAGGTTTCCGAAACTGTTAGGAAGTTTTCAAAAAGAAATTCAGGAAGAAGATGCGTTTAAGTTGGCAGAAATCTGGAACGACTTTGTTAATCGTATCCCGCGTAAATCATTGGATGGAAAAACGCCTGAACAAATGGTAAAAGAAAGAGCTATCGGCCCAAAAGAAGAAATGCTTCAAACCGATTTGTCTATGGCACTTTCCGATAAACTTCCTGCTGAAGGTTTTCCTTCTGCACGAGTAACTAATTTTATGGCGGAAAAATTTCAGAAAGAATGGCTTAATTATCCACAAGAAGGACTTGGCGGGAGAACTCCCAAAGAAGTTATCGTTGAGGAACGAAAAACTATGGGGAATCCGGATTTAGAAGTTAATGCAATTTTTAATATAGAGCGAGCTTGTGTAAGAGGAAAAGAAAAAAAGATGATTCCGGTAGATAAAATTAACGCAAAAGAGATAGATATTGTGCATGACATAAAGCTTTTTATCGATTTTGTCGCCAAATCGACTGTAAAACTCACGAAAGAAGGTAACTTAAAAAAAAGCGCTTACGAGAAACTTATCCAAAAATGCAAAAGAAAAGGGATGTATGCATTTATTTGTGGAAAGCGAACACAGTGGTTTATGATGACTTGGCGACTTTATCTTGATTTTTTACATAATCTGGCCGAGATTTCCGGTATTTTGGATCGGGATAAAAATGCGTTAACCGTAAATGAAGAAAACTACGGAAAATTTAAAAAAATGCCTTCAGGAGAACAACTAAAGCTTCTCTTTTTTGCTTGGTTTTTTGGAGATGACTGGTCATTGCTTTTAGGAGGGAGAAATAAAAAAGAAAAATGGGTGGAAGATTTTATGTTTCATCGGGAAACAACTTTAGCAAACTTGGATCTTACAGAAGGAAAAAAAGAGAAATTTGAAGATTTCTTTTGGCGATTTTATGGATCAAAAAGAGAATTCCTGGAGCAAAAAGAAAATATCAAACATAAAGAAGGGAATCAATTGACCTTAATACACCTTACGATTCAGCAGTTTCATCTTTTTGGGCTTTTGGACTGTTTTACAAAAAAAGAAGGATTTTATCTGACTTCTATGGAAGATCTATTGGCGTTGGACTCTGTTCAAGTCACTAAAATAGGACAACAACTATTGCCGCACATCACCGAAGAAATGTTTTTCAGGGGTCTCGATCAGAGAAGTTTAAGAGGAGAATTCGCCCCCGATTCGTCTACCGATTTTTCATCTTCTTTTCGAGGAAGAGCATCAACAGGCACGGTTCGAGTCGAAAAGGTGAGTCGAAATGCTCCTTGTTCATGCGGTTCGGGGAAGAAATACAAGAAGTGTTGTGGGCGTTAACAATTAATCTAGCGTTTTTTTACCTCTCTCTCAATTTGCTTCTTTTCTAAAGGAGTTAGCTTTTCTTTTATGTTCTGTTCAAATTCCTTATCATCTCTCTCCCGATAAAGAATTCTGGAACGAATATTGGTTTCGTAGGCTTTCAGAAAATCTTTCTCTTTATAAATAAAATACGATAGAGCTAACAAGTAATCGCCTTCTTGTAATCCATAACGAAGTGCTTCCAAAAGTTTTTTCGCTTTGTCTTGCTCTCCATTCTGAAAGAAAATATCTATCCCTAAAAATAGAAACTTCTCTATTCGGGAGGAAAAGCTCCAATCATCTAATTTTATTATCTGCCCGTAAAAGTCTGAAAGAGGAATTTTCACGTTTTCAGGAAGTTTTTTATACCACCTCTCGTATTCAAGCCCTGAACTCCAACGTTTTTTTTGCGTATAAGCTTTTATGACTTTATCGCCTTGAACAACTTTTACGAAAATACTGTCTGAATCCAAAAGAGACACGGATATTCTGTAATCATCTATTTGAGCGGTTTGCTGAGGACAAAGATTTTCAGTCCCATAACGAATAAGGGCATCGAAAAACATTATTTTAAGATCCCGAGTAGTACATTCATTCCATAAGAACATAAACACATTGCCTTCGTACAATTCAGAATGAAAATCCCATTTCCTAGCTAATGGAATGAAATGATCGAAAAATTGCGCGTAATTGTACTCATGTGTTTCTAAAAAAGCATGAAAGCAATACTTGCACCATTTTTTCGGTTCTGTTTTTGAAGCATCGATAGCAAATTCAGAAACGAAAATCCAATATTTCTGAGAGCCACAATCAAGAAGAGTTAAAATGATTTCAAGGCTTTTGTATGCCGCTTCATGTTCCCCCGCTTTTATGAGAAGTAGTATTTTTTGAAGTAAATCCTTCACATAGAAACGCCAACCGGATCGTTGCTTCTTTGTTATATATCGGTTTGGGGCAAGAAAATTCTGAGCTTCTGCATGTTCCTTAAAACGTTTTATCTCTTCAAGAAATGCCACAGGGTCGGGAGGAGGGAAGACCTTTTCCGTACGATGTGACTTGGGAACTATTGCTGTAATGATTTTCTTTTGAAGTTTATCATCTCCTTTATCAAAAAGTTTCAGGAGTAAATTCTGAAGATCCTCCTTCTTTTTTTGCTGTATGAATTTTTCAATTTCTTTGGTTTCCATATCATATATAAAAGTTTATTCGGTATTTAAAAGTATCTTTAATGTTTTTAAATGTTTAGAAGTAACTTTTGGTTTTAATACTTTACTGTCCTGTAAGAATTTCTGAATTTCTTCGGCTTCTTTAGTTGGAAAAGCTTTTTCCATCAGCACTTTTTGTAAAAACAAATAAAGTGTTCTCCCAAAATCCTGAACTTCTTTTTGTTTTACTAATTCTAAAAACGGAATATCTGGTGAATTCTCAAAGACTAAAGCATCGTGCACGGACAAGCAAAAACGAATAACCTTGCCTTCTTTTGTTTTAGAATCTTTCCAATCGGTTGGAAGATTACAGTCGTCTCCTTCGAGCTTGAGGTGAATAATCTTCTGATCTTCTGGCAATATCTTCCAAAAGAAATATTTGTCAGAAGTGCTTTGAAACCCTTCCAAGGCAAAGGCTAAACATTCTTCATTTTTCTGACACCACTCCGTTTCGCAATATTCATCTTCATGAAAGGTAAAACCAAGTTTTTCCATCTCCTGATTAAATTCTTCCTCTGTTTTTGTTCTATCCATTACATCATTTACCTCCAAACATCTCCCAGTAAATTCTTCATGCATTTTTACGGCTCTTTCATAGTCTTCAAAAGAGGGGAAATCTTTGGGATTTGGTGGAGGAGATTTGAAGTTGTTTTTCATATTCACAAGAGGAAAGGATCGTAATAAATTTTTGAAAAATGAAAAGATCTATATTCAAAAAATTACTTTCCAAATCTTTTTTGACTCTCAGGTGCTTCAAGATAATTCTTCTTCGTACTCACTTTCTTCCCACTTTTCTTTTCCAAATCTACCCTCGCATTCTTTGCCACACCTCCTCCTTCTTGAGCTGCCTTTTTATTTTTATCAAATCCATGAGCATCTTTATTTCTCGCAATTTCCGTAGTGGAGGCTTCCCCCAACATAGAGAAAATAAGTTCCAAATCAGTCATATGATCTCGAAGATTTTCCCGTTTGAGTCCCTTGAATTTTTTGTACTCGCTTGGAGTCATGCCAAACGTGGCATTCGAAATTTCGGCTGTTAAAATGGCATACTCCCTTTCTTCCTTTACGCCTCGTTTTTCCCATTCGTCCGTTAATTCTTCCCGAACCGCAATACCACGCATGCGTTTCTCTATCCAGGAATCAGAATAACCTTTGGATTTATAGAGCGCTTTCGTTCGTTTTGTGGCAATCTCCGGGTCTTCAATTTCCTGAATACGTTCATAACCGACTTTTGCGAGCCAACGTTTAAATGGTTCTGCTTTGGGGGATGGAATGGACTGAATGATACGAAAAATTCCTTCGGTATTGGCGCAATTAAGTTTTTGCTTCCCACCAGTAGTTTCAATTGAAAGGGGGGTGGCAATTTGCCCCCACCCTTTTTCGAGCTCTAAATCTCTACGACGCATATCTTTTATATATCCACTTGGTTGTACAGAGTCAGTTAATACAGAAATTACATCTACAATAACAAACCACCACTCATCATTGTGAATAGTTTTTCTAATTTCTTTGCCCTTAAACAGAGCTATATGAGTTTGGGGTTCTTTCATAGTATCGGAATTTCATAATACCTCTTTATTTTACAGATACAGCTTGAAGTGCAAATGATTTTTCTAAAATCAGTTTTTTTGCTTCATAAATATTCATAAAAAAAGTTCGGATTTCCTCCAACCTGGTGAGCCATTTGTTAGATTCGGGGTTTACTCCCCCCAGGGCTGTTTCATGCTAAATAATTGAATTATATTTTTTAAGTAGTTTATCGAT
>CAYVJW010000121.1:0-5026 GCA_964451885.1 uncultured Candidatus Peribacteria bacterium
AAAAATTTATAGGCCTTATTTATCCGCTTTTAGGTCATTGCGGGAATTGCTGGCTATTTGTGCTTTCCCTTCAGCTAATTTCCCTTCCTTATAAAGTTTTCTTGCCCATTGTTCTACTTCCATCCCTTGTTCTTTGAGTTGTTTATCAAAGTCCGATTCTTCGATGTCTTCAAATAATTCCGGTTTATGGTTATAGAGCCAGAAGTTTTTTGGACAGTCTAGGTAGAGGAGGAAGGTGGATTTGGTTAGTTGCATGGGCTAAGGAAAGTTTATTTCTTCTACTCTTTCAACACGATCAAACTGGACATCATCAAGCTCTCTAAAATGAGCATAACCGCAATCTATTTTCATCTGCTCACTCTCACGAATTTCGCCCTGTGATTTCGTTTCTGTCACAAAGTAAATTCGTTTATCATTTTCAAATACAATTGCCCAGTCTGGATTATACGCTCCCATTGGCGTATCGATCTTAAACCAATTCGGCAGTTTGAAATAAAACTTCACATCTTCACGAGTTTCCAAATCACGAGCAAACTGGCTTTCTACCCCAGAGTCCACAATTATATGATCATAGAGTGTTTTTTCTTGGTTTTGTACTTCTACCAGCTTATCGAGGTAGCCCTCTAGTTCTATATTTTCAAAGCGTTGCATTGCAAAGTATTCCCCAGCGATTTGTTCGTACTTAATGCCATCTACCACCATACGACGTAAAGCCTGAGTGATGATATTAGTAGCTTCATCCATAAGTTGCTGAGGATTCACTAAAACATCTTCTAATTTTCCAGCCTGTTTCAACATCTGATAAATAGTGGTCTTTGTGAGCTTCGTTTTACCTTGAATTCCTCCGAGTACATCTGGGATGATAGAAAGTGTGTAGTCTTGATCAATAATCTGCCCACTACTGGTTATATGTTCAGTGTCTAGTCCTTTTTCACTCATACTGATGCGCACCTTCACATTACTAATCTTCGGACGACTGATAGTCATTTCTTTCAACTCTTTTCCTGCTTTTTGGATAAGTTCTTCTGTGCTGTAATCAACACTATAACGAGTTTTCTGTTTGATTCGATTCCATAGGTCTTTGAAGTTTGGGTCTAATTGGAATCCTTTCTTTAGTTGCACAGATTTACGCTCCTTTTTGTTTTTAATCCGTCCTGTAAAACTGACGCCACATTCCTCTTCGATCTCACTCTGAAGAGAGTTGGCAAAGTCGTCATAACTTTCATTAGCAATGACGGTGAGGATGTTTACATTCTCATCGAAGATACGTTCTCCATCTTGATTTACAGATAACCGCAGGCCTCTCCCTATTTCCTGCCGCTTCTTCATTTCTGAACTGGTTTCGTTGAGTGTGCAGATTTGGAATACATTCGGATTATCCCAACCTTCACGGAGAGCTGAATGACTAAAAATAAATCGAAGTGGAGTCTTAATATCTAGAAGTTTCTCCTTGTCCTTCATGATGAGGTGATAAGTATCATTATCGGCCGTTGTTTTCCCCCCTTCTCCCTTTGTGTCCTTTGAATCCTTCCAGTTTCCGCTTTTGTCCGCCGCAAAGTATCCATTGTGGACTTCTACTGCTTCATGCTCCAAAACGCCCTTGAAGAGGGGTTTCTGTTGAATATCTTGGTAGGCTTCCTCGAACCATTCTGCAAACTTTCCCTTGAGTGTGCCACCCTCTGTATACATACGATAGTTGGCAACTTTATCTATAAAAAAGAGGGAAAGTACTTTTATACCCTTGTCTTTTAGTTTCTTCTCTCTCTCAAAGTGGTTTTGGATTGTTTTCTTTATTTGGTATTTCAGAATTTCTTCATGCAAGCCTTCATCTTTTTGACCTACGTAATAGGTCTTCCCATTAGCAAAAGTGATGTTTTTCTCTAGTACATTTATATCTTCTAGGATGAAGTTATCACTATACACATCACGCTCTCCGGTAAGACTGAATAAATCATCTCCAGGAGTAAGTATTACTTCTTTGCGTTGTAGTCCATAGTCATCACTCTTATCAATCTCTATTTTGGCAGTTACTTTATTCTTCTTGCTTTTGATCTCTAACACGCGGATGTAAGCATCATTAAATGCATCTTCTGAGAAGACGGAATCTACTTCGATCTTCTTTACCAGGCCTTCATCGTAGGCTCGCACAGGATCGAGTTTGTAGAGTAGATTGTAGTGATATTTGTGTGTGGCTGAGTAGCGGAGCGTACAGAGCGGATTTAGGTTGCTAATAGCTTGTTTTCGAACATCTGTTTCCATGTTTTGAGGCTCATCTACAATCAATATTGGTTTTACGGCTTGGAAGTATTCAGCTGGAATACCTGCATCTGATTCCTGATAGATGATGTTCCCAGCTTTAGCGAAGGAGTCTATGTTGATGACCATTACTTGCAGACTGTCATTAGTGGCAAACTGTTTAGCCTGTCCTCGTTTTTTTGGATCCCATACGCTGAAGTCCATCTTTGGATTGTTGTAGAGCATGGAGAAGTGAGACGCGGTGATTTCCAGATTCTTCACAGCTCCTTCTTTTATGGCGATACTTGGAACGACTATGACAAACTTCTTGAAGCCGTACTTCTTGTGGAGTTCGTGAATAGTACGGAGGTACACATAGGTCTTTCCTGTGCCTGTTTCCATCTCTATGGAGAAGTTCATTCCGTCTTTCAATCCGTCTGCATCTGCTTCGACTGCCTCTGGTACATTCTGTTTCTGAACTCGATGTACATTTTTAACTATCTCGCTTTCTTCTAGTACGAGGTTGTTTCCAATGAGTAGCTCTTGCCCCATTTGGAACTGTCCGACTGGTGGAGCGATTTCTACTTCGAAGTCACCCCCCTCCAGTGGTTGACCTTCAAATACATCTACAATCGACTGGATTGCATCGAGTTGGTATTGTTGGTTGGCTTCAAATTTTAGTTTCATAAATGCTGAAAATTAAATCATGCGAAAGCAAACTCTTCTAGACATTCTTCTTTTTTACTCCATGGCATTGGTTTAATGCTATAATTATGCAATGCCGATATGGACTCTTGAGATATTGATGTTTCCAAAGTATCGTTATAAACAACATAATCCTTTGTTTTTTGTCCCCTTACTGCTGAAATATCATCAAATGCAAAAATAGCAGTCATAATAGACTCCTTTCTTGGGTTATTAATGGTTTTGATCAATCTTTCTGGTTTTTTATGAGATCTTGGAATTAAAAAGTCAATATTATGATCAAACCCTGTTTTCCCACTCAGTTTTATGTCTTTACTAAAAACGAGATCATTACTCTTTAAAAAGATTTCTACATCCTCTTTAAAGAGAGAAAAAACATTTTCTTGAGAAAGGGTATACATATCATTCACCGCTAAAATAGCCTGTAGCAAATAATGTTTCTTTTGCCCAACATTATTTGAGTTAGCTTCTATATATAAATCTTTGTTTGCACCGACCTTCACTCCAAAACCATTTAGAATAGATTGGAATATTTTCTCTCTTTTTGGGGAATTTGATGTCATCCCAGTCATTTCTAAATCTGAAATTGTGTATCCATCGTCTGTCAGAATTAATCCTTTATTAGCTTTAACTGCATAAATTTCCAAATGATCATTATGTCGATCCATAAATGGTGTCACAATACCACAAGACTTCCCCTCTTCAATAGATCTTATTGATGTATTATCTTTAATCCATTTTATATATTGATCGATAATGTTTTTACATTCGAATGACATGTTTTTTTTATTTTAAAAAAGTGAAAGCTTGATTGTGGGAGCTTCAATATTGCAATAATTCAATAGCCCTGTTAATACTTCATCAATTGAATCTGTCCCGTTTAGACCGATTTTGGAAACAGGAAAAGCCCATTTATCATCAAATCCTTCTCTATAGATATGTACATGTGGTCCATCAAATGATACCCCATCTGCTTCTGGTGGATTAGTATGTCTTCCCATTGCATCATATCGTAATAATACAATTGCATTTCTAAAACGCTTATTGTAAGTGTATTTTCTTATCTCAATGGATCCTCGATAAAAATCCAATGTAAAAAAATCTTTAGTACTATTTGAAACAATTTCACGAGACCACTTGAGAGGTGGTGGGCCTAAAACAATTTCATCATCTTCCTTAAATGATTTTTGTAGTCCAAGAATGTAGTCAAATTCTGCTTGAGTAAAAGTCATATTTTCAAATTACTTTAAATTCCTCAACTCCTGCTCCCTCAGCTTGCAAGAGGATGTTAGTTTTGAGCTTGTCGTTGTCGGCAAATGCTCGGTCGAGAGTGATGATTTTTTGTGGTTTATCTGCAAGCATCGCTTCGAGGAGAGGATTTGTTAGTTTGTCTGCCAAGCAAATCACGAGAGTCCCATTGCCTACTCGGAAATAAGACTGTCCATCTGCCTGCTTTTCTTCCAGCGGGACATTTAATTCCTGTCCACTCTTCAGTATCAACTCATAGAGTATGTTTTCTGTAGTAGACTCGTCCTGAACGTTATCTATGAAATCCATCATCTGCTGTTCCAATTGCTCTACATTCTCAATCTGCGTATTCCAAACCTTAAAGTTACTCTCATTACACTTGAAGACCTTAAATCCTAAATCTAGCTTTTTCTTTGGATTCTCTTCTGCAATCTTCTTCCCTGCACGACGGATACGTTCTTTTGCAATGTCAGCAATGGTAGTGTATCCAGCTTTTTGAGCCTCAGTGCCTTCTTTGCATGTTTCTGGGAGTTGTACGCAAATCCACTTTCTGTTGCCAGCATCTTCAGCATTGAGTTGCATGACAGCGTGGGCTGTTGTGCCAGAGCCTGCGAAGAAGTCGAGGATGAGGTCGTTTTCCACGGTCGCAATATTCAGAAGATGTTTCACCAATATGCTTGGCTTCGGATGAATAAAAACTTTTGCTCCTATTAAGTTATTTATTTCTAAAGTCCCATCTGCATTTAGTCCGTGTTTATCCCACCAACTTTCAGCTTTTTTTCTATTACTCTTTCTTTGAGAAAAAAATACTTTTTGAACAGGTTTTCCATCACCATTT
>CAYVJW010000122.1:0-5014 GCA_964451885.1 uncultured Candidatus Peribacteria bacterium
AGTCTTGTTCACGGAAAAAAGAATTACGAAAATCACATCAAAAAAGAACTTAGCTAGCTAAACAACAGGGGTTGATTTTTTCTTGCAATAACGAATTACATATGCTATAATACTTAGATTTAATAAATTATTCAAATGAAAAAGCATTTATCGGCTGCAAAAAAATCGCTTCTTCTCTTTAATGAAGTAGAAGCAAACAGACGCATGGTGATCATAGAGTCTGTTCTCTCTATCATTACGCTTGGAATTGTGTTTTATTTGGTTATCCAAATCAATGTTTTACAACAAGAACTGTTGGCAACCATTTTATAATAGTGGGAAGGCGGAAGTAAAAATCTGATTTCCTATTTTTAAAACCCTGCCTGCTGATTCTCTTCCTTCAGATCGCTAATCTTCATTCTACTTCGATCAAAGTTTAGTCCAACACGGCCTATTCCTCCGTTCCTGTGTTTAATAATATTAACTTCTAGTTGATTCTGCTGTTCTGAGTCTTCATTATAATAATCATCTCGATACAACATCATCACCACATCCGCATCCTGTTCAATAGCTCCGGAATCGCGTAAGTCGGAAAGAACTGGTCGTTTATCAGGGCGTCCTTCCACAGAACGCGATAACTGAGAAAGTGCTACCACAGGAATATGAAGTTCACGCGCCAATTCTTTTAACCCTCGTGAAATATCAGAAATTTCCTGAACACGATTACCGAAGCCGGTCTGTCCACCGCCCGACATCAGTTGTAAATAATCAATAATAAGCAAATTAAGACCACATTCCATTTGAAGGCGTCGTGCTTTGGAACGAAGTTCTATAATAGAATTTCCCATCGAATCATCAATGAAAATCGGAGCTGTTGTCAGTTGATCCATAACCGGTCCCATACGGTCAAAATCCTCCTCCATCAACTTTCCTTTATGTAATTTCCAGGATTCTACCTCCAACAAAGAACAAAACATTCTTTCCACAAGTTGTTCTTTCGACATTTCCAAAGAAATAATCCCCACTTTTTTTTGATTTTTAATAGCTACATTTTGAGCAATACACAAGGATAGAGCTGTCTTTCCCATCGAAGGCCTTGCTGCAACAATTACCAAATCAGATGGATTAAAACCTCCATTCAACTTATCATCAAGCTGCTGATACGATGTGGAAATTCTGTTTTTATTGGCTAATTCTGGGTTTTCATGAATTTCGCAGAATTTTTCGTATCTCGATTCCAAAATTTCTTTAACCGGTACGAATCGCTCTTTAACAAAACTTTGAGAAATCCCGAATACCTTTTTTTCTGCCGATTCCAACAACTGTTCAACAGATTTATCCGCATCATAACCAAGGGCAGTGATTCCGTTTCCGGCTTTGATCAATTTTCGCAGGGTAGAAGAATTCTTCACAAGTTCTGCGTACTTAAAAATGCGGGTGGAAGTAGGAACTTCATTTTGTAGTTCAGCCAAATATTCTGGCCCTCCCACAGTTTCTAGTTTATTGCGTCCTTGAAGTTTTGTAGTAACGGTTACTAAATCTACAGGTTCAGAGCTCTGGAAGAGATCTAATACAGCTTCGTATATAAAACGATGGTGGTCATGGTAAAAATCTCCGGATTCCAAAAAATCGGAAATTTTAATAATGGCGTCTTTATCTAAAAGCAACGATCCCAAAACAGCTCTTTCTGCATCGGAGGCATTAGGAGCGACTTTAGAGATAGCAGGATCAATTGAAGACATTGGCTATTAAACTAATATTTTTCTGACTTAACAGTTTATAAAAATAGTTAAATAGTTATTAGAACACATACTTGTTTATTATGTACAGCATAAAAAATAAATATGCTACCTTCATATTTATACACAGAATAGTTTAATGATTACAAGAGTATTAATCAGCCTCACAGTCATTTAACTATTTAACCATTCAATTTATAAACTGCATTTTCATTGATTATGAAAACACACAAAATATTTAATCAATGCTTTCTTCTAATCTCCCATGTACGGGTGCATAAAATTCCTTCTGCTTGTTCCACGGCGATATAGTTGTTTTGGATAAGAAGCTGTCAGACGACTCCATGGAACTAAATCTCTTTGTGCATCGCGAACAGAAGTCACTATTGCTCCAACTTTGTCTTTTTCAAGCCGAACTGGAAAGTTCTGAACTTCATGGTCAGATCCGTAAATCACTCCCGACTTCATGGACTCTGTGCCGGCATATCCTCCTTCAACATAATAATCAATAGCACGGGCTCGAAACGTTTGCTTCGAATTCCTTCTTTCATAAGCCCCCAAACTTACAGGCCTCAATACATCATACCAGGGGACAGTTTTTAATTCACCCGATCGAACTACACTAGTGGAGCGGTTGTTAATATTCCTGTCTATTTTACTTTCTTTATGCCGAGCCAATTGTACATTTCGGTTCCTATCTTTTGTTTCCCGAACTATATTTGTGAAATAATTTCTATATCGCTTGTGGATAGCACTCCTTAGTCTTTGATTAAGTTTCTTTTGAACCAAAGAAGCCAAAGGGTTTCTCACCCGATAGCCATCACGCCCCTCACTGTAAGCATGAGAGATGCTGATCTGGCTAAAAAAACTAACAGTGGCAACGAATACTACAAGTGTTTTTTTCATAATTAAATTAAATTTGTGGTTAAGTAATATAAAGCTTTTGGGATTTTATTTTATTTAAATGAGAATGCAAGTTTTTTTTATCTCCCCACCTGAAACAAAAAATCGGATTTCAAACTTGAATTTTTTTTAAAACTTCCTAAAAAGTCCGTAGTAACGGTTTCGACTTTTGATTTTTGTACGCCTCTAGCCGACATGCAGAGATGCAGGCCGGTTAGTTGGACGGCGACGCCTTTGGGTTTTAATGCTTCAAAGAGAGTATTGGCTATTTGGGTAGTGAGGCGTTCCTGGTTTTGTAACCTTTTGGCAAAGGCATCAATCAGGCGGGGGATTTTTGAGAGTCCTGTTATGTGTTTATCTGGGATGTAAGCAATATTGGCAATCCCAAAAAAAGGGATCATGTGGTGTTCGCATACGGAAAAATATTCGATGTTTCGTATAAGAAGCATTTCATCATATTTTTCGTTGGTAAAGACTTTTAGGATGGATTTTGGATTAGCTTCATATCCGGAAAAGAGTTCTTCATAGGCTGCTGCTACTCTTTTGGGAGTGTCTTTCAGGCCTTCGCGTTCGGGGTTTTCTCCGAGATTTTTGAGGATTTGGCGGATAAGTTCTTCAGTTGTCATGAAGGAGGGGAAAAAAATTTCAATTGCAAAGCTGTAAAAGAGGTTAAATTTTCCAGAAGCTCCTTCACTCTTCCTTTTCCCGGGATCTCAAACTCTTCATCAACAATCTCAGACAGTGGTTTTAGTACAAAAATTCGTTTCGAAATTTCCGGGTGGGGGATGGTTAGTTTTTTACTGTTGCAGATAATACTTCTAAATATCAAAATATCCAGGTCAAGGGTGCGGTCCGCCCATTTTTTTTCGTAAGTGCGGCCGTGGGCTTTTTCTGTTTTTTGTAGTATTTTTATCAGTTCGTTGGGGTTTTTATCGGTTTTTATTTGCCAGACGGTATTTGTAAATTCGTTTTTTGCTACTTTTCCGTATGGAGGATTTTTTAGGATTTTTGATTTTTTAATTATTTGTATTTTTTCTTTTAACAGATGTTTTTCTACGGACTGAAATATTTTTTCTGCATTTCCGATGGAAGAACCAAGTCCGATGAAAATCATAGTTGAGAAGTGTAATTATTTACATCTTTGCATTTTATAACAAGCAGCGGAAATGCTTTTTATTCAATTAGTAGTAAATAGTTAAATGGTTGAATGGCCTGCTAGGCAGATTTCGATAGGATGAAGACTGGTTAAATGGCTTGTTTTAGGGAAAAAGTCTGAACAATTTTCCTTCTCATGGAATAATAATTAAAAATATTATCAAGTTTGATTCAATCTAATTTTTCTAAAAAAAGCTTGCCAAAGCGGAAAAACAGAGCTTAAGATTGGCACGTCCAATTTTTTTATATCTTAACCCCTTTAAAAAAATGGCTTTGTCAAAAGGCGATCTCGTGAACGCAGTGGCTGCTGGTGCTGGACTTACAAAAAAAGCAGCTGGGGAAGCTCTTGAAGCAGTGCTTGGAGCAATTACTAAAGAACTTGCCGGAGGCGGACAAGTTACTATTACCGGGTTTGGAACATTCAAAGTTTCAAAAAGAGCAGCTCGAACAGGAGTTAATCCTCAGAATCCATCTCAAAAGATTCAAATTCCTGCTACTACAGTTCCGACTTTTAAGGCCGGAAAGAATTTGAAAGAAGCAGTTCGTAAATAGTAGGAACATAAGTTTTTGTGTTTCTATGTTTTTTAAAAACCCACCAGAAAGGTGGGTTTTTTGTGTTCGTGATGTTTTCTTCCTTCATTCATTTCCCCTTCCCCCTTGCTTTTTCTTCCTTCTGTGATGATGTTGAGGCGCTTTTTTATTTTCTGTTTCTTTTTTTTCTTCAGCAAACGTATCTGTTAATTTTTCAATATCGTTGAGCAGAGAGTCAAATTCTTTTTTCTTCTGTTGCAAAATTTCTTTTTCTTTCTTTATTCCTTCTTTAAAAGACTCTATTTGTTTTTTGTATTCTTCAATTTTTTTCCGGTGAATTTTAACGAACATTTGAATATCAGATCTTAATTTTGTAAGGGCTGCGAGCGGGTCTGAAGTAGCAGTAGTTGTAGCAGCAGTTGTTGTGTCATCACTGCAACCGGTGCCTTGAGGTGCTTCAGAAGCAATTTCCTCTACGCTTTCTTCTGCCGGAGCAGGAGCACCAAGATTAAGAGCTGTGTCTTCCTCTGCCGGAGCAGGAGCACCAAGATCAGGAGTCGCGCTTTCCTCTGCCGGAGCAGGAGCACCAAGATTAAGAGCTGTGTCTTCCTCTGCCGGAGCAGGAGCACCAAGATCAGGAGTCGCGCTTTCCTCTGCCGGAGCAGGAGCACCAAGATTAAGAGCTGTGTCTTCCTCTGCCGGAGCAG
>CAYVJW010000123.1:0-4995 GCA_964451885.1 uncultured Candidatus Peribacteria bacterium
AATCAAGATCTTTTTTTATCATATAAAAGTTCAATTTTTAATTTTAAAACTTCCGACTTCTCTCCAAGCATGAGCCTCAGAGCCGATAGCCAACTTTTAACTTCCGACTTACCATGTCCCTCTCTGTCCACACTTTCGAAACGAAACCCACAGATCCGAATCTTAATTTTTCTTTTCACGAAAGCATTGGCGAAGGACAAGAACTATTTTTTATCGCCAGATTCCCTGAAAAAACAAAAGACTCTAAAACGATTGCAAATTCAATTTTCGGAGTAATTGTTAATGTTTTTCAATCCTCAAAAATCAAAGATACCTACGACAAGTTGGAAGAAGCCTTAAAAAACGCCAATCTGGAATACAAAAAGTTTGCCGCACAAATCCCTGATGTCCCGGACATAATCATAGCTCATTTTGACTTTAATAACCTCTATCTGTCCCAATCAGGAGGATCAGAAGCTTACCTTTTGCGTGATTCAAAAATTTCACAAATCTCAGAAACCCCCGAAAGAGGAGAAGAATTATTTCTGAACATCTTAAACGGCCAAGTATCCATTGAAGACACAATAATCCTGACTACCCGCCGAGTACTCCGATATATGACATCAAACCAACTTATCGATATTTTTTCAAGATCTAATTTTTCACAGTCTTCAAAATCACTCCGACAAGAACTGTCAAACGCAGGAGAAGAAGATTTTCTTGTAACGATTATCGGGATCGGAAAAACAGACGAAACCCCTGCCGCCGGATTTTTATCCCGCGTAATGCAAAAAAAGAAAAAATCCGTACCTTCTCCTTCTAATACACCAAAAGAAAGTGAGTCTCTTGCCATAAAAACGAATGCCTCAGTTATCAAAGAAGAAGTAAACACCGAAGAAAGTATCGCCCCCGAACCGCACTCCAAAAAAACAATACATCAGCCCATCCCAAATCCATCCGATTTCATAAAAGATCTATTTTCCAAAATAAAACGTTCCAATTGGAACGCTCTCAGTAACTCCCAAAAATTAGTCCCCATTGCAGGACTATTGTTTGGCGTATTTATTATTGTAATTACCGTACAACTACTCTGGAACTTCGAATCTGAAGAAACATTACAACTTCGAGAACAACTTTCTATTGCCAGAGAATCTCTTCAACAAGCTGACACTTTTCTTCTACAAGGAGATCGGCCTCAGGCTGCAGAATATCTAAAAAAGTCAAAAAGCGCCGTTCAGTCAATATTGAAGTCAAAATCAAAAAACTTCAGATCTGATGCACAATTTCTGTTGGCAGACATTCAAGAAAAACAATTGCAGGTAGAAAACGCCAGAAAAGTAACCCCACATTTATTAGCGGATTTAGGAGTAAAAAATGACGCAGTAGACCCAATCGGAATAATGGAACTAAAAGGGAATCTTTTTGTTTTTGATTTTAAAAATATATACAAAACCATCCGAAACATTGTTGAAAAAGGATTTCCTATCTCCGAAAAAGAAAACATCATCGCAGGGGTAAGCAGAAAAGACCAAAACACCATCTTATTTGTTACCGATGGGCCAAGAATAATTGAATACCGCGACGGAGTGATAAGCCCGATGAACACTTCTGACGGGACCTGGAAAAGAGGGCTTGATATACAACCCTACGGAAGATTTTCTTACATTCTGGATCCCGTAGAAAACCAAATTTGGAAATATGAACGCAGGCGCGACAAATACTCAGGCGCTATTCCCTACAATCAAGGAGCTGATCTTAGCCGAGCAATAAGTTTTGCTATTGACGGCGCCATATATTTATTAAATGACGACGGAACCATCCAAAAACTTTTCCGAGGGGAAAAAGTAAAGTATAACTTCCGTGACCTGCCGTCAGTGGGATTTGAAGGAAAAAATTTAAAAATATTCACCAGAACTGACCTGGATTTCTTGTATGTTCTGGATCCGGATAATGCAAGAGTTCTGGTTTTTGTTAAAGGTGACCGATTCGCTACCTATAAAAAACAAGTGCTTTTTGACATTCCGAATGCTCGCGATTTCTCAGTGGATGAATTGGGGCAAAGAATTAATCTGTTGATTGATGACAAGATATATGAATTTTCCTTGTAATGAATATAACGTTGGTTCAATAGTCCTGAAAGGCTATTGAACCTTGAATACCAATACACATAACAAGATTCAACAGTCCTAACGGAACTATTGAACCAACTATCATTTTTTATTTCCCATGGTATACAAAGGCACCTTAAAGATAGAGTCCATAGAAACCGTTGCGCGTGATACAAAGAAGTATCTATTTTCAGTTAAAGAATTTTCTTCACTTGACGGAAAAATAACCGGAAAAGAAAAGCTAAATTTTATAGCCGGACAGTTTTTGGTTATTGATTTTAAAGAAAATTTATCAAGAGCTTACTCTATCGCCTCAGCTCCACATGAAAAGGCAGTAGAACTCATTATACGAATCATTCCTAACGGAGCCGGCTCAATGATTATTGACAAAGCAAAAGTCAGAGATGAATTTAAATTTAAAGCCCCATTCGGACATTTCACGCTTTCTAAAAACGAAAAGGCGAATCTTATCTTTTGCGGTACCGGCACCGGCATAGCTCCACTCCGATCAATGATATTAACTGAAGCACAATCCAAAAAACCCAGAAACATGAAGGTTTTTTATGGCGGAAGAAACAGGTATGATATTGCCTACATAGACGAAATAGAAAAGTGGGCGCCAACTTTAAAAATACGGCTGGGATTGTCCCGGGAAGAAAACCCAAAAGAACTCAAACCATATGGAGAAAAATGCCGGATCACAAAATTCCTGAAAGAAAATGATTTCGATGTCCAATCTGAATTTTACATCTGCGGCAACGGAAAAATGGTAAAAAGTACCACAGAATTATTATCGGAAAAAGGAGTCGAAAAATCCCGGATTTTTATGGAAAGGTTTAATTAAAGTGGATAGTGAGAATTCTGACCTCAACTCTGATCATTCAGCCTCGAACTCATGACAGAAAGATGGAATATTTTTGCTCGAGCTCGAATAAGAATTCGGAATTATTGTGATAAAAAACAACACACTTGATCTAGAAAATCAAGGTATTTTAATATGCAAATTTTTTCAATAACATTTCAACAAACTAAAAAACAATAAACTCCTTTCAAAACCACAACAATCAAATTCTTGAACATATTTTTTATCAAAATTTTATAATTTCAACATCATTTTAATAATAACAAACAAATACTATAGTTAAGAGAATATTATTAAATTAAGAACAAAAAAATTACTCGAATTGAATACATATTTTATTCAAAACAAAAGCTTCTCCAGTTCCAGACTACAATTAATACAAAATCATCAACTCTAGACCATTTCCTCCTCCCTTAGCCCCTATAAAAACCTTTTTCAAATTGCTCATTTTGGTATAATTTTACGGAATCAATCTCGCTCCAAAACACAATGAAAAAATTATACCTGATTGCGATCTGCCGACTCCTGATCTTGAACCTTTTTCTTAATATCTCATTTACTCCCGCATACGCCATCCAGTGGCCCTTTCCCCCCACAGGAGACATGCCCGGCGGAAAAGTAGGAAGTGTTATTTATCCTGATACAGACAGCTACAGTCTTGGTGTCGACACTCGACTCCCTCAAGGAAAGTTCCAAGTCCAAAGCGATAAAACCGCGGGAACCGGAACGATCAGTTCCACTGAAAGTACCGTAACCGGAAACCTCACCGTCTTTACCTCCGAACTAAAAGTCGGAGACCAGATTATCGCTGACAAGCAAACTCGTACAATCCTTACTATCACAGATAACACATCCCTTATCATAAACACTCCGTTTGAAACTGACCTCACTAGCGAAAACTATGAACACTCTCAATCCATGTTTATCGTCAAAATTGACGGATCAGTCGGTATCAATACTCCATTCCCCGTAAATAAACTGGACGTAAAGGGAGGTGCGGTCATCGGATTAACTTATACAACTAGTGAAACAGCTCCCGAAAGCGGCTTATTGATAGAAGGATCTGTCGGAATCGGCACCACCACTCCTCAAAATAAATTAGACATAGAAGGAGGCGTGACTATCGGTTCTCTGTATTCCGGAACTGATGCCGCCCCAACGGACGGTTTGCTCGTAGAAGGCAATGTAGGTATCGGAAATAATGATCCCAAATCAAAAGTTCAAATCGACGGAACAGATGCCCTTCGAATTCCTGTCGGCACTGAAACACAAAGACCTGTCACTGAACTTACCGGTCAAATTCGATACAATACCACCCTAAGCCGATACGAAGGATATGACGGAACAGCATGGGAATCACTCAGTGGTTCTATAGACATTGACCAGGACACCCAAATCCAGGTAGAAGAATCGGCTGATGAAGATAAAATTCGATTCGATACCGCCGGAACTGAACGTATGATCATTGATAATCTGGGGATAATTAATATTACTGGAGGTGATGAATCTCTCAACAAAAACTCCGGCATCCTTGTTATTGAAGGGGGAACCGGCATTGAGAAAAATCTTAACGTCGGAGGAAGTTTAAATGTAGAGGGTTCCTTTGATATGACCGGAGAAACCGGCTTCACCGGTCAGATCACTACTGAAGCCGGCATCATCACCGGAGCCGGCATCATCAGTGATACAGACAGCACTGATAATTTGGGAACAACAGGAACTCGATTTTTAAACACTTATACAGACAATGTCATTGCCAATAAAGTACAACTTGACGGTGCCACCGGAGCTAATGTGCTTCAAATTACTGATAACGCACTAGACGGACTCTCCATTACAGAAGGCACTAATGACTTAATTGTCGTAGACACCACAAACGGAGTGGAATCCGTAAACATAACACCCGACACGAACATCACCGGGAACGTAGATATTACCGGCAACACTTCTACCAACGGCACAGTTATCATTAATAATGTTACAGAATCTGATGATAAAGACACCGGCAGCGTTATCCTGGAGGGAGGCATGGGAATTGAAGGAAAC
>CAYVJW010000124.1:0-4950 GCA_964451885.1 uncultured Candidatus Peribacteria bacterium
TTTTTACGTCCGAATACAAATATTATTCACTGCCCTGGAATTTTGGGCGGATACGTCTTTATTTTATATTTTTATCAGTTTACTTCTCAACACATCACATCAAAATGGAACTTTGCCACATCTAAATAAGTATGTCCTTCCTCGTCTTCCCAATCTAAAGGATCTGAAGTATAATAGAGCATTCCTTCATTTTTTATGAAATCTGCTCCAAATAATTTTATAATTTTTTTTATTGCATTCCATGATAACCTCCTTCTTATTTGAGATGGTGCATTAAAAGCACACTTGCTACATCCAATACTGCATCCTGTAGTTAATTGTACAGTCACTAATGTCTTTCCAATAATTCGTATTTGTTCCGGGGAGAGCCCACTAATAAGATCTTCAAATTCTACAACTTGTATTTCTTTTGTTTCCAGGCTTCTTACCGTCGTTAAAACTCTTTGGACTCGTTTTCTCAAAACATTTAGTTTATTTGCTCTCGGATGAAGTCGTAATAATCTTTCCCAGTGTCGTAGTTCAATTTGATTTTCTTCAGGAAGAGAAGCTTCAAGCCCTGTTTCTAGTTTATGTTCAATCGGAGCTATTACAGAATCGACCCGCTGTGAAATTTCATCTTTTGAAGTATCAAGTTGGGGCAAGAGAAAGGTGTGATTCACTTCAGTTGTTTGTATTTGTTGTTGCATATTTCAAATAATTACATAAAGGGGATTTAGCTTGTCTTTATAATGGGCTGAATTACTTTTTTAACTCCGACTTGTATTGGTAGTGTATTTGTAGATATTACATCTCGAAGTATACGTTTGCGAACTTCCTGAGAAGAAAAATGAGAAGTTGTGATAAGCTGTAATTTCATAGCTGCAACTGGGTCAGTCGCTGCTGCATTTGGATGAGGAATGGGATCTAGAACACTTTTTATATCTGCAAAGCCGTACTCTTGAAAAGGATAAGTACGTCTGTCTTTGTATGGTATCCCAACCCACTTTTCATCTACTTTTTCTATGTTAAATGAAGAATCACAATATTTGGGTTGAATTTGCATCCAGTGTGCTAAAGCCCAATTAAATTGTCTGTCTTTTTTGAAGTCTGGATATTCCATTATTCCGCAACTCCAGCTTCTTAAACCCTCCCATTGTTTTCCAAATGTTTCGTAAAATTCTTCAGCAAATTTATTATGCTCAATCAGTTTCCTATCAGTCCAACCTAATTCCCGATATGGAGAAGCCTCCCTGAACACAAGATAACCCATTAATCTTTCTCCCATTTCTTCTCGTGATACTCCTGAAATATTCAAAACGGCGTTAAACATCGAGCCTTGGTATCCGGAATCCACAAAGACAAAGTTTTCATTTGAATCCTGAAAATCGGATTGAGCCATTCCCTCTTGTGCAAAATATGTACGATTTTTTTCAAAATTATTTTCAAATTCAGGCCATCTTTCTACCTGTTCCACACTTCCTCTGCTTAATCTAACTAAATGAATTCTATCGGCAATCTCTGTTCCTTCAACAACAGAGAGCATAGCGTCATACATTAGTTCTCCATCTCGTGCAAAAAAAATATACTTCGGTTTGTTAGGTTCATGTTGGATCAATAATGTTTTCACCTTATCTTCAATTAAAGTTAACGCATTTCTTTGGAAATTAATAAAAGTATCAATATTTCGTATTGGATAATCCAAAATTTTAGCAGCATTATCTACATCCTCAAAAGTAAGATTTTGTACAACCGTTGGAGAAGGCCTTAAAAAAGGTCTCCTTAATATCGATTCCGCTTTTTCAATATTTTTTTGTTCACATTCAAGAACTTCCGATGAACACGTTTTCATATTTTTTCTCTCTTGCTGTGTCATTTATAATAAATCTATATCACGTCATTATATCAATTTTCAGGATTTATTTCAATGTAAAAAAATCTCACTTTTCAGATTGAGGAATTAATATGAATTTTATATTTCTAACATTCAGCACTGTGCAATTACTCTATGTAGCTTTTTTATCAGGTTTTATGTTTCCAAAAAAGTTCTGAGAAGCCTATTGTTACGGTTTTTTCATAATTACCTCCGCCACAGACTCTCTCACTTGATCTCCCTTCTTCACCTCTGAAACAAAAGTTTCAAACAGTATTCTGTGGGCTGGTGTTTCATATTCCGTCTTTATACGAATAGCCTGAATCAGCACATCCTCATATTTATTTCCTTGAATATCAAGGCATTCTATGGGTTTTAGCCGTTTGCCGGGATTTTGTTCTTGTGGATCATGATGGAATGCCCACAACCTCACTCTTGGGTTTTCTTGAGCTTTTTGGAAAGCCTTTTCTGATAGAATTTTCCCACTTGATATGAGGCGGGAATGAGAGATGCGATGATCTATTCTGAACTTTGGATCAGAGGGTTCTTTGGGATCACGTTTTGATCCTAATGCTATTTTTCTTCGTTCTCGAGGAAAGGCAATCCTTTTTTTGCCAGGGAGTCCCCATTCTCTTTCTCTAGCAGGAGGCTTCACTCCTCTTGGAGGAGGGATTTCTACATATCCTGTATCAGTAATACCTTGAATGGCGTAATGAACATAATACTGAAGAGTAGCTTGATCTTGAGGTGATAAAATTTGATCAATTGCGTCGGGGAAGATACCTAATGAAATTGATCCTGCATGCGTGACATAAAATGATAAATCCGAGGCATCTATCATAGTAAACGGAAAAAAACGATTATTATTAATAAAATCTGTTCTACGTACATGCTCACTAGCCATCTTATAATCATCTGATGTAAATAATCTTCCGTGAGCCAAAAATTCGTTTGTATTGTCCGGTTCAAGAAGAAGTATCACGTCTTGATTAAGAACTTCATCTTTTTTGAATGTCAGTGTTGTTGAAGGAGGAATGTCTCGCCCAAAGGACGAACTGAGAATCCCTTCTGTGTTTTTTTCATCAGCTTCAGAAATATGATTACTAAAACAGTTTTGCATGATGTGTCTCGCTCCTGAAAATTGTCGAATAGGAGCTACTGTCCAAAGGATAAGGTCTGTTAAATTACTTAACTGCCCCAAAGTTTTTTCTGTGGAGGTTTTCTTTATTCGTTCATCTTTTTTAATTTCGCTCATAACAAGTTTTGTCATAGCCAAGTACATATAACTATCGGAAATTTCTTTTCGTGAATTTTCATCTTCTGATAACTCACAAAAAAGGAAATATCCTATTCGTTTTTGAAAAGTACACGCAAAAAATGCTATTCCCTCCGTAATAAACTTGGGTTCTCCTTCAAACATACGAGTAAGAGCATCTTGAAAAGCACATCCCAAAGCTGATAGACAGGAGGTCAAAGCGAAACCTTCGCTTTTATTCAAAGCTCCAATTCTCCGAGCTATCTGATAGGATATTCCATCAATAAGCGTTTCATTTTCAGAAAAAATATCATCAATTGATTTTGTCTCGTCTTTCGTTCTTAATAAAGTTAAAGCATTTTCTAAATCGACCATTAGCTCTCCTGTAACAGGTATAAATACAGCCTTATCCATCGTGTATATCTTTCTCTTTGCAAAATTTGCGGATACAGCAAATTTGTTCTGAAAAGAACGAGTCAACTTTTTATTGAACAGTCTTTGTATTTCACGAAACATTTTTTGGTAATTTTCCAAAAAATTGTCTGGATTGAATCGAGGATAATCAACGGCATTTCTTTTTTCACTGAGTGTGCTTGCATCCCAAAGAGCCTGGTTTGGATTTTGAAAATTAACTGCTCCTGTCTGTCTTCCAATAAGATGAAGTACATAATATCTCAAAAGTTCCAACTGACTTTCTGTATAAATACCTTCAAAATGATTAGGGGTTTGAGAAGATTGATAAATTTCTCCATTTGCCACCTGAAAGTAAAATTTTTTGCCTAAAATCCTCAAGTACCCTTTAATAACCTCTCCATCTTGTTTCAAAGACAATACATTTATTGGAATCCGCCATTCATCAGTAAGAGGCTCTTGAAAATCGCCCAAAGCATTTTCTATAATCTCTTTTATTGGCTCGTCCACAATACGATCTTGAAAATCAGGATGGTTCAGGATTTCATCTCCCATTCGGTGCAGTGTTTCATAGTTTATCCCTTTGGATTCCGGGACTACTATCCCTCTTGAAAATATAGTTTCCGCATCTGTAATACTTCTTATTGGATCTATTATTTCCTGTAACATTCCCCGAATGGCCGCACAAAAAAATAGGCTACTTACTCCTTCAAGTTCTTTTTGTTCCAGTTCGGTTTCGAATAGATCTAACGTAACATAAACTTCTGAAAGTTCTTTTGAATTAAATAATCCGTTTTCCCTCAATAAATTGAGTAAATAAAATCCAACCCGTTCATGGAATAGAAACGTCCAAGAGTATTTAAACCATTGCACATCGTTTGCGTGCACCATCGTTAGTTCTAAGTCGCTGTCCGTTATTCTCGAATAAGCTTCCATTTCCTGCCACACCAAAAAAGCACAGGCTTTGAGCAGAGGTTGGCGTTTTTGTATTATTGATAAAATAAATTCAGCGGACTTTTGAGCCAAATAGTTCGTTGTTTTCTCAGGCGGATCTCCCCAATCAGGATCTATTTTGGTAGTTGTTGCTAATTCAAAAACTTCTCTCACTTCTTCCGGAAAACCAGAAATTATCTGCAAATCGATTCCTTCAAGTACTTGTTTCCTAAAGTTTCTGAATACTTTGCGATCAGTACCACCTTGTTGAGCTTCCCATCCTTGCACGTACTTTCGAGCTGGAACAGATTTTTCCTGAAAATATGCCTGAAATTCTTCGGGAGAAAAGGGTATCTGTGGCTGTATTTCAGATTCCATAAGATTTCAATATAAAATTAAATATAGCTTTATACTAAAAGAGAATAAAATCAATAATCGGATTTAATGTGCATGATTGTCCGGTTTAAATTTTGGCCGAAGGTCAAATAAAAAACGGAAAGCC
>CAYVJW010000125.1:0-4917 GCA_964451885.1 uncultured Candidatus Peribacteria bacterium
TTGTGCTAATAAGGAGATTATTGTGTTATACTCCTAGTTTTTCGATTAATATTCTTTAATTTTCAATTTTAATTTTTAGTTCTCTCCTATTTTCCTCAAATCCTCTGCGAATGGCGCTACATCTGGTAATGCATTGGTGGCATGATCAAGGAAAAAAGCTGCCCGTTTTTGCCTTTCAAATTTCTTGTTTTCATTCGGATCTTTTCTCATTTCCAGGAGTATCAGTACAGCCATGTTCAGGTGTTTTATAGATTGAATTCTGGGATTTTCCGGTACGTCTTCGGCGGAAAGGATATTTTTCCAGAGCAGTTCTTCTATTTCGTCACTTGATTTTTGAGGGTCTATGAGCATGTCTCTCATTTTCATGAGGCGGAGTTCCTGTTCGTTCATGGTTTTGTCTGCGTTTTTTGTTCCGAAGATTCTTTCATATAGTTCCGTAGTTCGGAGTACAAAACGTCGTGATGCCGGGTCGAAAGGTTTTTCGTCCCTTACTGCGCTGATTCCTTGGGCAATGACGTAAGGGGCAACAAACCAGGGTTGTCCCGTTACTTCGTTTCCTATCGGTACTTGAAAGGCGTTGCTGAGGATTTTTATCCAGCTTGCGTGATCAAGGAGCTGGTCTGAGGGGGGAACGTTGCTTAGTAGCCCTTTATTTACTGCATCGTAGATATTAGGATTTTTTGTTCCCATTACTTTCATGAGAAAAAGTGTTGCGTGTTCCTTGGTGATGAAGTCGTTCAGTTTGGCTTCTCCGTTAATCCCCTTAAAGATTCCTGTTTGTGTATATTTTACTACGGCTTTATAGGCTGGGTCGTTTACTTCTACATCCCGAAAAAAAGGTTGAATTTCAACGGCAAAAATAACGGATGTAAAAAACAGAGCTGATAGAATGCATATTTTTCTGAATAACATTTTTAGACAACTTAATTAACTCTATTAAATTGTTTTCAATCCTTAGATCAAGCTTTTTTGTAAAAAATAGGTTGAAAAATAATTGAATTTCGTGTAAAATATCAGGATTTACTATAGGTAAATGAAAAAGAATGTTGTTTATTTGTTTTTAATTCCCCTTCTTTCGGGAAGTTTTTATAGTTCATTTTGTTATGCGGCAAATTGGGAGAATTCGGTGGGGAATAAGTCTCCGGAAATGAGAAGGACAAGATTGATGAATGTGGTGGAAAACAGAAGGAGCAGTCGAGGCTGGAAAGTGCAAGCGAAAGAAAAAACAAAAGTTTATTCGAGAGCTACGGGTTTGAAAGGGGATTTATTGCAGGGGATTTCTGATTATAGGTCTATTCGTGAAGAAAAATCGGAAATAGTAAAAGAAACTCCTCGTTTGTCTGGTAACATGAGGAGCATTTCTGCTCCAAAAAGAAGCGGGAAGGGGTTTATGGCTGATACGAGACAAGGGGCAAGTAGTAAGGAGCAAAGAGTAAGGAGCAAGGAACAAGGAGCAAGGGGTAAGGGGCAAGTTGTAAGGAGTAAGGGGCAAGGAATGAGGGAAGGTTTTCAGTTTATTGTGAATGAGGCACCTTTGTATTCTGGGCAGACTCGTTTGAGTTCTTGGAACAGGATTGGGGATGATATTGTTTCTTACAAGCAATATGTTTTTTGGAAAAATGTTATGGGAGGGGTATGGAATGCTATGAAAATGATTGTTCTTTTAGGGGTTGTTTTGTTTGGGATTTCCTATTATAGAAAGAAAATTGCCGACAGTATCCTGCATTTTGATTTTTTATCGATGGTAAATCGAATTTGGTCCTCGACTCTGAGGGAAGATCTTTGCTCGGACTCGAATGAGAATTTGAAATTTGGAATGCGAAAGTCAGAAGGGAAGAGGAAATAGTTTAATCTTGATTGCTAGCTTATGATTCTTTATTCTCGGGAGGTCTTTTTAGTATTTAAAAAATGAAAAATCTGCTTTCTATTTTTGCTCTTTAAAAAAAGATTCTAATGCAGTGTTCTTTTCCTCTGAAGGTGATGGGAGAAATGGGCTTTTTCGAATGTATCAAAATCAGGAATTGCCGGGTTTGAATTTGAAAGCTCAGTTGCGGTTGAATTGTTTTCGGTGAAAAATCCTGTGTCTGTTTCTTTTGTCAGGGCAATAGTGCTGACCATTATCTGGTCTTGTTCTTTGGCTTCAAAAAATGGGAAAAAATAAAAAATCCTTTCTTTTTCTTCTAATCTTAAAACAGGAACTTGGCCTATGGGGTCGGCCCATATTTTCGATGGATGTATATATTCGGATTCTTCTCCGCAACAAGCTTCCGGCTTTTCCCCATAAGTCTCCATTTCTTCTTTAAGTTCTCTGTTTTGTTGTTCGAATTGATCCAAAAATTGCACCAAGTCTTCTTTTTGTTTCCATTGTAATTCCCCTCCTTCCTCTAAAAATGAATGAACCATGATGTCTCGGACTTCCGGATGGGTTATTTTTAAAAATTTTGGCAGTTGGGTATTTATTTCTATGGGATCAGAATTGACTGTGTGAAGTATGTCGGTGAGTACTCCATCCACACTAATTTTCAGTAAATCTTCAACATATCTTAAAATCGCGTTGACAAGTATTTCCAGCGCTTCGGGATTCAAGATTTTACAGTTTTTTTGTCGGATGACCTGCTCGACAGCCGCTTTTACGGCTTCTTTGATTTCTGTGTCAAGGAGGCTTTTTTCAGGAGTATTTTCTTTCATTTTTTGTATAATATATTAATGTCAAATCAAGTAAACTATAAATGTCAGAACTAAAAGCCCCATCCTTGGGGCTTTGAAAGTTCGGTTCGGTTTTTCTTTATTTATGCGTTGAACTTTTTCCGATCGAATCTCCCTTCGATCACGTCCATGACGATGGATACAGCTGCGTCTCCGGTCACGTTTACGGCCGTTCTGGCCATATCGAGCAGGCGGTCGGTTGCCATAATAATTCCGATTCCTTCCAGTGGGATTCCAACCACTCCCAGGACTACCCCCAATGTCACCAAGCTGGCGCTGGGGACGGCGGCTACTCCCACGGACACGATTGAGGACATTACCGCGAGGGTGGCGTATTGTCCCGGGTTCAGATCAATACCATAGAGATGGGCGATGAAAATCCCATATACGCATTGAGCGATTCCGGTGCCGTCCATGTTCACGGTCGCTCCGAATGGTACAGTGAAACTGGCGGTAGCATCAGATACACCAAGCTCTTCCTTGAGTGTTCGCTGATTCAGGGGAATGGTTGCAGCACTGCTCGCGGTAGAGAAGGCGAACAGTTGCACTTTGAAGAATTTTTTGAGGAAGGTGAAGAAGTTCACTCTTGCCACAAACCACAGCATTCCTCCGTAGGTGATGAAAACATGCAACACCAATACGCTGAATCCCACGGCAAGCATTTGGAATAGGGTCAGGAAAATCTTCGGATCCTGAGTTGAAACCATCCATCCTACATAGCCGAAAACGGCGAATGGCATAAGACTTACAATTACGTTGATGAAGCGGTAAATCACCTTGGAGAATGCCCGGTGAAATTTGGCGAGAAATTCTCCATCTTCTCTATCTTCTTTGTCATTACCAGTCTTCATTTGCAGGATGAAGATGCCAAAAGCGAATGCGCAAACGAGTGCGGTGAGGGCGTTTCCATCCACCATTGCCTGTAAAAAGTTGCCGGTGATGATACGGAAAATGGCTGCCCAGAATCCTCCGTATTCCGATGCATTTGCCACAATTTTGTCTGTATTTGATTGTGGCATGTTTGTCATATCCGGGAAGGACATGTTATTGAAAACAAAGCCGGCGATGAGAACTGCTAGGAAAGTAGCGAAGATAGTGGTGGCAGTATAAAGCAAGAACGATCCTCCACCCAGTCTTGCGGCCTTTGCTATGTCATCAAGGAAAACTATTGAAACAAGAATTCCCAAGAAAACGAGGGGAACGACAATTCCCTTGATGGAGTCGATCACCAATTTTGCAATTTGGAATAAATCTGCTCCGATTTCAGGGTGATAGATGCCCGTTAATATGCCAAGTACTACGGCAATCCCAAGTTGTTTCAAGGTGGATATCGATGTCCAGCCTCGAACGCCTGCCTTAATCATGTTCCACATGTTTGTTCCCCTTTCATCTGTTGTGAGTAAGAGGGAGGATTCCCTCATGAGAAAAACCGTTACCGAAAAAGATCTTGTTTTGCGTTGTTATTTTTTGATACTTCGCAAAAACGGTAAATTTATTACTTTATTTTTTGAATTATGTCAAGGTAATTTAGATAATGTACTTAAACCTGAAAAATCTATTTAAAAGTAGCAATTCCAAGCAAAAAGGCCGCTACTACACAGTAGATGCAGTAACGGCCTTTTTCTCGTTTGTTTGAGATAGTTAGAAATCCATCGGAATCAATCAACTTCAGAGAACCTGGCCAGGAAATCCAGACTTTCCATAAGAAACATAGAAAGTTTTTGAAGTTTTAATTTATAAAAGGACGACGGTTATTTATGAATCGCAAGCTTCAAAGTTGGATTTTTCTTCAGTTGCTGTTTATTTAAGGTAGCCAAAAAGGCCTCGATCCTCTCGGCAATCTTTATTTTTGGAGTATGCTTCCCTCGGTCAAAAGAAAGCAGGGATTTCAAAAGTAAGAGAAAGTTTTAAGGAAAGTTTAAATAAACAGGATTCTTTTGAACTTTTTTTCCTGAATTAATATTTCTTGCTGACATATCAAATATAGAAATATTCTATCTCAACAAGGAGGAAGTTGTATCTGAAGTGATAGTCCCTCGTTCACGGGTGACTAACAGATACAATTTTTCCTTGTTGAAAGGTATGAGATGTAAAATAACGATACATTATATATCATTTTTTTAAAAAAAGCAATAAAAAAGAACTGACATTGCGAAGAAGGGCCGAATAGCCAGAGCCCATTGCTGAGCTCCAGCCTTCTAAGAACCGGAC
>CAYVJW010000126.1:0-4850 GCA_964451885.1 uncultured Candidatus Peribacteria bacterium
CCCAAAATACCTGTCAAGTTTTTTCGGACTTTTTTTTGTGCTGAATAGTTACATTATTAATACATAATTATTAATTACCATCACCTCCTTCCACAAAATCTCTTCCGATTATGATACTGCTTCCTCCCTCTTCTTTTCAATTGCCTGTGTTTTCGCTTCTCTTTCTTTTGTTTTTTATTATTAAACAAATGAGGAGCCAACTCCTCCAACCACCGATGGTCAATCTCCGAACACATGGTAATAAGAGGTATATTCTGCAAACTCACAGTTACCTCTCCATTCGCTCTATTTTTTCGAATCTTTTCATATTCAACATCCGCCGGAATACCAACAATCCAATTCGGATCCCACCCCAAAACACTTTTATGGCACTTAACTCGAATATTCCCATTTTTATCAGCATACTTCCCACGTCGCTTAAACCGATATAGATATATATGATCTATCATTCCGGAAAGTATGGACTTTAGAATTTGTTTTCTGTTGCCATTGTTATGGTCACACCCAAATTCAAACCCCACCAATTCTAAAGATTCTTTCAAATGTTCCCGTGTCTCTTGAGTCAGCATAAAAGATTTAGGAGCAATTCCATTTGCCTCCATTTCTGCTTCAGAAACCATTTGAGAAGCTGCCTCAAAAAGATCCAGCTCCGCTAACATATCTGAATTTCTTTCCCGGGTAAATTGCCTCCAGAGCTGAGGCATCCCGGACTTGGTATGTGCCCGAATAGTCCGATGTTCCAGGCAAGAGGCAATAGTCAGGACATCATCTATACATCCTCTTTGCAAAGCTTCTATCACCATACGCCCTGTATGAACACTAATTGGAAGCTTGGAAATTTTATGTCCGAGGTGAGTAACTGCCTCATTTTCTTCCATCGCTCCCAATACCTTAAGCGCTCTTTTTGTCTTCAGTAAATCTTCATATTCCGGCTGATTTAAAAATTCTAATTCTGTAGCGTCAATTCCAGTCACGGCTAAACGCAAAACCATTTGGTCAAGCCTTACTCTTTTAATATCCGGCGTTGGAAATTCTTCCCTTTCTTTTGATTCATAAGGTACATCCGAACAAAGAACATATATTCCCGAACGGCACCTCCCGGCTCTTCCTGCCCTCTGGTTACAATCCGCCCTACTAATATCATTCAGGCACAACCCTTCAATACCATCTTTGACTTCAATCCTTTTTTCCCTCCCACTATCAACTATCGCGTCAATATCATCAATGGTGATAGATGTTTGAGCTACATTTGTAGAAACCACAATTTTCGGCTTCCCGTAATGCTGAAAAACCAGGTCTTGCTCCTCCGGAGTCAATTCCCCGTGCAAAGGCAAAATAACCGCATCAACCCCTGATTTCTCGAACTCGTCAATGACTTCCTCTATCTCCGGCTTTCCCGGCATAAAAACCAGTACATTCCTTCCCTCCGCCGCTAATTGAACGGTACTGGAAACAAGTTCATTCGCAGGAGCTTGTCTTTTCTCTACAGGAAAAAGTCTTCCCGGCACTTCTATTACCGGCACCTCATTATCTCCCTCTTCAAAAAACCTCGCCAGACGATCCGCATCAATCGTTGCTGACGATATTACGATTTTTATATCCGCTCCTTCCTTTCTTCTCTTTTTAATCCATGCCAAAAGAACTTCCATATTCAAATTCATTTCATGCACTTCATCCAGCATTAACACAACTTTTTCCCCACTTTCAATTCCATTCCCGGTAAGCTCCCTCACCAATTGAAGTCCATCCGTACAATACAAAACCCGAGTATCCAGACTATCATTACTTTCCCTGGCCGTTCGAAACCCAACCGTCGTTCCTAATTCCACATTCATCTCCTCCGCCACTCTTTCCGAAAGAGAACGGGAAGCTATCCTCCGAGGCTGGGTGACAATAACTTTATAGCCTTGCTCAAAAAGATACTGCGGCATCTGAGTCGACTTCCCCGCCCCAGTTTCAGCTACCAGCACCACCACATCATAATTTTCCACAGCATTAACGAGCTCCTGTTTATACCGTTTGATCGGCAACCCATCAGAATTTTCCGAGGCCGTATCAAGATCTCTGCTTACTTCCTGAACTGTCGTATCAACCCTATTAAACACCACCGCATCAACTTCATATTTATCTTCCTCCTGTTCCTGCAGTCTTTGATTTTCCGAACTATCATTCAAGTCCGGAAACTGTGAATCTGAATCAGGTGGTTTCATGTAGTATTCATATTTAGACTATATTTTTAAAATAACAACCCCCTTCCAGATATTTCCAAAAACTCATGAGTCAAAACCATAACAAAGCTTATCAAGTAGGCGAAAATCGGACTTAAAGTCAAAATCAAAAAAAGTGCATTTTTCTAAAAATGTTTTCAAAGAACTAAGTGTAAACTTCGGAATTTTCCGTGTTTTTTTGAGGCAGAACTCACTCATGGAAGTGCTGAGTGCCAATCCATGAACGTGCCAGTTACCGATCCACGAACGTGCTAGTCACCCGCCCACGGGTAACTCTCACGTAATCATGTCTCAAATAGCCCCTCTTCCTTAAATTTTGGGGAAATCAGGAACCGTCCCCCTAATATTGGTGCAGATTGAATCTGTTTTTTTTCAAAAACTCATGAGTCAAAAACCGTAACAAAGCTTATCAAATGCACGATAATAGGACTTAAGGGGCTTGGCAGGAAATAAGTTACCAAGTTTGATGAGATTTTTTTTCGTGTACGAGAAAGAGAAGCTGAGTCATATTATAATATGGCGAAGTTTTTCTGACGAAGTACACGGAGAAAAAGATATTAAAATTGGTAAGTTATTTACTGCTAAGTCCCTAACGTGGTAAATGTTTGCCGATTCGGAGTTTTTGGTGTACATTTTTCATGGTGTGGGGATTAGATATTTGCTTTATATAATTGCCACATCTTTAAATATCGATCAACTTTTTTGATCGTTCGCTTTTTCGAAGGTTATCGTTTTCGTATAGCTAAAAATCAAGGCCTGTCGGCCTTAGTTCTTGGTAATGTCAGCCCTTACCTCATTTCCCAAAACTCCATCCCAATCCTGATCTTATCCCCTGGTTTCGCCCCCTTGTTCTCGAGTTTCTTAAGAACACGCCACTTCCTAAGCACATCATAAATCCGCTCCCTGGCCTCCGGATTCTCCATCACCGTCTGTCGAACCATCTGCTCCAAACGCTCATTCCTAAGCGTCCACCAATTCTGCGTTTTTTCAATCTCAACCTTCCTACTCTCCAATTTATCAGCCGGCCGAAAAACCACTTCTTCATCTTCTCGCCTTAATAAGGGGAGACTGAGAGGTGGTTTGAGAACAGACAACGAAACCGAACTTTCTTCCTCTTCCGAAAACCGCGAACCAATATATCTCAACAATCCATCAAGTCCCTCGTGAGTAGCAGCAGATATTTTAAAGGGTTTGATCTTAAATTTCTCCTCAAATTCCTTAACCAAAAAATCCTCCAACTCTGTATCCGTCAGATCAATCTTCGAAAAAACCGGTAAAAAAGGCTTTACTGCCAATGTTGGAGAATATTTCTCCAGTTCCTTACGTATCACTTCAAAATCACGCAAAGGTGTATCTGAAGTCACATCGATCAAATGAAGCACAAAGCGAGCCCGTTCTATATGTCTCAAAAACTGATGCCCCAGTCCTTTCCCCTCACTCGCCCCTTCAATAAGCCCCGGCACATCTACAAAAACAAGCTCCTGATCACCGATTTTCGCAACTCCAAGATGAGGAACAAGCGTAGTAAAATGATATTCGGCTATTTTTGGCTTGGCATTGGAAACCACGGAAATAAAAGTCGATTTCCCCACCGACGGATATCCAACTACGGCCACATCAGCAACTAATTTCAATTCCAGATCCAGATCAAAATGTTCTCCTTTGTCTCCTTTCTCCGCAAAATTTGGAGCCTGACGAACAGAGCTGACAAACCCGGCGTTTCCTTTCCCGCCCCTTCCCCCTCGGACAATAGTAAATTTCTGTCCTTTTTGTTTAAGATCAGCAAGAACCCTCAACTTAAGTCGGGGATTAATAATCTGTGTTCCCACAGGAACTCTCAACACAATGTCCTTTCCATTCCTTCCGGTTTGATTGCCAAGACGACCATTTTCTCCATCTTCAGCATGATACTTTTTTCCAACTCGATAATCAGAAAGCGTATGTACATTTTCCACCGCCAGAAAAATTACATTTCCCCCCTTACCTCCATCCCCTCCGTCAGGACCACCCTTGGGAATAAATTTTTCACGATGAAAATGGACACACCCGTCTCCTCCCTTCCCAGCCGTTACTGAAATAGACACTTCGTCAACAAACATGGTACTCTAAGTTCTTTATTTTTCTTTAATCTTCTTAAATCTTTTGCAAACTCCTCTGTTTGCTCAACACTAAATTCATTCATTTAAAATTTTTTGAAAGAAATTATCAATCTCCTCGTCCGTTTCACATCGAGTAAAACGACCCGCTTTATAATCCTCTTCACTCCTCTTTATACTTTCAATAAATTCATCCGTAAACATTTCTTCCGAAGGAAGATTTTCATCCTCCCCCTTAACTTCAATCACCACAAAAGTCTGTGAAGGCTGCACTTTCACTTCCCAACTGCCTGGAATTTCACTTCCTTTTATATACTTGATAATTTTGGGAGACGTTTTCACCTTTGACATGCTTATAAATTAATTATGGGAAGTTTATTTAATTTTTATCCCTAAGGCTAAATAATTATAATAATTTAACATAATATCTCAAGCATAAAGACTATGCTTATTCAAGGGTAATTCCTTTTTTATATTAATCGAAAAACTAGGAGTATAACACAATAATCTCCTTATTAGCACAAGC
>CAYVJW010000127.1:0-4839 GCA_964451885.1 uncultured Candidatus Peribacteria bacterium
TTTTTACATCCGAATACAAATATTATTCACTGCCCTGGAATTTTGGGCGGATACTGAAGCCGCCCATCTTTATCCATGCGGACAAACTACAAAATGTATTCTGGAACGAGAGTGGAAAATATTTGAAAGAAAGGAGTATGAACGGCTTTCTGGAATATCAGTCAGTCACATCTACAACCTACGAAAAACAATAACTTACAGAAATCAAAGCACTAAATTTGAGAAAACAAAAAATAGTTCCGTAAATGTCAATCGGATTTTATTTTTGTGCAAAAATCGGCGTTTATTTTTGTGCCAGCGGCTCGAGGCAGTTTTTACGGAGGACTTAGGTATCATTTACCCTCAAAAAATGCGCTAAATCGCGAATATAAGCTTTGTTTTTTTAGTAGCACTAGAAAATTGTGTGAAAAACGGAGCGATAGCGGAGTTTTTTGCACAATTTGCGTCGTAAGGATTTTTTTGAGGAAAAATAAAAAGTCCTCCAGCTCTTTTGAGAGAGCTGGAGGACTTTTTATTTTGGTGCCCCAGAAACAACACACTAATAATTCATCAGAATGTCAATCGGCAAAAGTTTTTGTGCACTACCTACAATCCAATAATCGCTCCATAAATATCAATTTTTAGCTCCTCTCAAATGATCCTTAACCCTAAAACTTTCTCCCTTGATAACAATCGGATGACAATGATGAACAAGCCGATCGATAATGGCCGTAGCCAAAATTTTATCAGAAAAAACACTCTCCCACTCCTCAAATAATTTATTTGAAGTAATAATGGTAGATTTTTTTTCATACCGTCTGGAGATTATTTCAAAAAAATCATGAATTGTGTTTTGTGAAAGAGGCTTGAATCCAAGCTCATCCAAAATAAGCAGATCCGGAATAATATACTGCTTCAATTTGGCATAATAACTTCCATCTGCCTTACTTAGGTGCAATGCATCGATCATCTCCGATACGGTTGTGAATAAAACCTTATATCCAGCCAGTAACGCTTTTTGTCCAAGTGCTAAAGCAAGATGAGTTTTTCTGTTAAATCAATTATCCACTCTTTCTCCAGTTCTCTCACTCTTGTTACTTCAAATTTTTCCGCTATCTCTGTTGGTAATACTGCTTCTATTCTTTTTGATTTTTCCATGAACCGATTATACGCCTAGCACCCACTTTTGGGAATTACCCAAAGGGAGTGAATTTGCCTTGCACTCTCCTTATTTTTCTTTATGCTGTCTTGGCTATTGCTATGAAAATTAAATTATTTTTCGGAATAAAAAGCCCACTAAAACCGTCAACGCGGGGTAGAGCAGCGGTAGCTCGGGAGGCTCATAACCCATCGAGCTAAGTTTGGTGTAAAATCAAAACAGTAGAAAGTCGCTCCCAGAAAGGCTTAAAGCAGGTATGTCAGACGAAGAAAATAGGCTCAACGACCTTAAGGCAGAACCTTAGGGTCATTGAAATGAATGAAATTCGTATCACATTACAAAGATTCTGCGACTACTGTCTAGCGTTTAAAGGAAACACTTTAAGAACTGTAAAATGGTATCGGATAAATGTAGAAAGCTTGATTAGATTCTGCGATGCACAGCACTTGCCTCAACTCACTCGTCCAGTTATTGAGGATTGGATTATTAAGGGTAAACTGGAAAAGAACTGGTCTGCAAAAACGATTAAGAATCATCTCCAATGTGTGGAGGCGTTCTTAAAGTGGTGTGTGGAACAGAAATATTTGAACGAAAATCCGGTAGAACATATCGATAAACCGAAACTTCCCAAGAGGATTCCTAAGCATCTCTCAAAAGAGGAGGCTCTCCGGCTCATAGATTGGGCAAGGAATTATCCTTATTATTACAAAGCAGAGCGATCGAGAGCGGTGGCGATCATCGCCACTTTCATTTATACCGGAGTCAGATTACAGGAATTAAAGGATTTGAAGATGTCAGATGTGGATTTGCAAAACAAGATCATCTGTGTGAGAGAGGGAAAGGGAAAGAAGGACAGAATTGTTCCTCTGAACTATCGCCTGATTGATTTCCTGAAAGAATACCTGAAAGACAGGGAGAAAGAAAAAAGGGTCTGTCCGTACTTCTTCGTTACTCTCCGGAAAGATGAGAAATTGGGAGAGGTAGCGATCAAGCGATTGGTGCAGAAACTGAGAGATAAAAGCGGAATATACTTCTATCCGCACCTGCTTCGACATACCTTTGCGGTACTAATGCTTCAAGGAGGATGCGATTTGTTCGTCCTCTCCAAGATGATGGGACATTCAAGCATTGAAACAACTACGATCTACCTCACAGCCACGACTGCTCACATGCAGAATGAGATCGTGAAGCATCCGCTGAACTGCTAGGTCATAGGCACTTTTAAATAAAGTTCACCTTATTAAAGCTGTCTCTGATTCCTTCTCGAGAAACAGACATGTAAATCTGAGTCGTGCTGATATCGGCGTGTCCCATAAGTTCCTTAAGTTTGTAGATATTCAGATCCTCGTCTACAGAGAGCCGGGCGAAGGTGTGCCGGAGCATGTGTGGGGTGAACTTGATCCCTGACTCCACAGAAATTTTCTCACAGACATTTTGGATTGCTTTGTCTGAAAGTCTATTGCCGGATTTCACTCCAGTGTAAAACCATTTGGAAGGGTAACCATGCTTTTGGCGGTAGCTGAAATACTTACGGAGGATGCCGAGCAATTTGGGGTGGATCGGAATAAAGCGATCCTTTTTTCCTTTTCCCTGTCGGACAAAAATCTCTCCGGTTTCCATATTTACATCCTGAACCTGCAGATTTAAAAGCTCACTCAGTCGAAGTCCTGACATAATAAAGGTGCAGAGGATCGCCTCGTTTCGGTAGCGTTCCATATCATGCCTCCAGTTGTGCCATGCGGTGTGATAAATAATTTTTGCTGCTTCATCTCGAGTCAGACAACGAGGGAGGCGTTTGGGGAGTTTTGGCTTTTCGATCCCGTCTGCTGGATTTTCGGTGATGTAGCGTTTTTTTACGCACCAGTTGAAAAAACATTTCATGTTCTGCCATTGGTTGCGGAATGTTTTGGGTGACCATCCTCGTACCTCTCTTTTGTGATGGAGAAATTCCCGGATGGTTTCGGTGTCGATTTTTTTGATATTTTCCGTACCGATAAAGTCAACTAAATGCTCGATAGTAAAGCCAATGCTTTTTTCTACTTTTGGGGTAATGCCTTTCTCATGAATAGCATAACGTTTGAATTGCGGCTGGAGGTCGGAAATATTCATAGCATAGGATAGATTAAAGATTCACGATGCGGTGTTTTAGCATCCTGAATTCGGTGAGGAGAGTTTGGGCATCTATTGGAAGCTGTTTTGCCCAGAATTTTTTCGAGATTTCTGAGGCTGCTTTTCCGTTTTGGAAGATCATATGGATGCGTCCATCCCTGCTCCGCTCCATGCTTTCAACGGGAATCCCGCTGGCAATAATTGAACAGGCTTCGTTTGTGTCGCTGGTGATGAATATTTCTCCACTCATAAATAAGCATAAAATAAAAACATAGAAAAAAGCCTCGTGGTGTGGACTTCGATCCAAAGCTTAAAAATGCTTAGAGGGAAATCAAAAAAAGAAATTTGGTGACAAATGGAGAATTTTAGGGAGTGCTTTTCTGTAGCCGGATTCCTTTAATTTGGTCGAATTCGAGCCAATTAGAATAGTTCTTATTTTTTGAGATAATAAACTTTTTGTGGATAACATTTTTTCTGAGGGCATCAAATAATTGCTCAAGTGTTTCAATTTTTTCAGTGGCGGAACTCCCTGTGGCGTTTTGAGCGATTTTTTTGAGGAGCAAAGTATTGTTGTACCATTCTCCCGCTTGTTCCAGTAAAATTTTGAATACGCCTTGCAGGGTTAGTTCGGGATTTTTCTTGCTTCGGTTTAATTTGAAAGGGAATTTATCGTTGGGATCATTTATCTGCCAAAAAATTTCCCGTTCAAAGTTGAAGCGGAGATCAAAGTAGGATTGTGTTTGCTCATCTGTTTTGTAGCCTTCGAGGTAGGTTTTTACTTTTTGATCGAAGGCGAGTTTTTCTTGAAGTACTCTCTTTTCTTTTGGGGTATTGTTTTTATTGGAAGCATGATGTTCCACGATCGTGATAAAATCCCAAAAGAGAACTCCCTGCTTCTTGGCTGTGACTCGAATGGAATTTATGAAGGATTGCGTTTCATCTCTCAAAAAGGAAAGCCAGTCTTCTCGTAGAAGGTCTGGATTTGTGAGCCGAGCCAGGACTTCTAGGTTTTCGTAATGAGAGGATTTTGTGGATATTCGTTTTATTTCATCGTCCAGATAAATGACGAGTTCGCTGAATGTTTTGGGATCGATAATTTCTTCGTGCAAAAAAACCTCATCCAGTAGGGTGAATAAAGTTTGAAGATAATACAGCAGGGCTGTAGTAATCAAAGCCCCGTCAAAATTTTCTTTTTTAACTTCCTCGAGTTGAGGAGTGTGTTTCATATTCATATTGATGACATAAAACACAATATTTTGTGGAAAGTCAAAAACTCAGATACACAAAAAAAGGCGTGAATGATTAAGCCTCTTTTTAGTGTGCTTTTTATTGCTGATTTTATTTGGTTGCGGGGGGCGGATTCGAACCGCCGACCTGGAGGTTATGAGCCTCCCGAGCTACCGCTGCTCTACCCCGCGTTGACGGTTTTAGTGGGCTTTTTATCCCGAAAAATAATTTAATTTTCATAGCAATAGCCAAAACACAATAAAGAAAAATAAGGAGAGTGCAAGGCAAATTCACTCCCTTTTCGGCAAAGTTATTAACCGAAAAACTCGCAGTATACAATAAATAACATGTACTTGCAAGCCATT
>CAYVJW010000128.1:0-4830 GCA_964451885.1 uncultured Candidatus Peribacteria bacterium
GATCGTTTTGGCGGTGATGTGGCTTAATTATACAGTCTTATTGGGTCACACCCGTCCGGCAATGGTAAACCACAACAATAAGGGGGAATGTCATGGGTCCCGATGATGCTCAAAGTTTCTGGAGACAGCACTTCCTGGCCGAGGAAAATCCTGAAGAGCAGTTCCAACACCTGGAAGTGCTGGTCCGGCAGGTACAAGAAACATTTGACAATCGCCTGCGAAAAATAAGGGAACGCTGGAAACAAAACAATAAATGCGAAGATTGCAATCAGTATACCTATGAGAGCAGTAACTGCTTTTCCATCTGCGGAAAGAAATCCGCAGAAGAACTAAGCCACCATCTCTCCCAGGTTATATCTGTCACGGAAAAAGTAGAATTGCTTCGCGACAGAGCAGGGACCTTGCTCCTTGAGTTTTCCATTTGGTTTACCGAATGGAATTCGGAAGGAAATAAGCTGAAAGACCGGAATCTATCCACCATTTGGGATGAGGGTAGTTCAAAATCTCGTGAGGCCACAAGAACCATCCTCCGGCATTGTCCAAACCAAAGAGACGCCGCGGCAAGCAATATGGCAAAGTGGGTAAATATTCCTGACGAAGATTTTCTAGTCGCTCAGGAACATATCAGCCAGGAACTTTTAGATGCCATAGGCTATCAAGCTCTAGTGGGAACGTACGGCATTTCCATTCGTTTGCTGGTATTGGCCGGTTGTCCAAGTCTCAGAGATCTTGCTGTCGAGAAACTTATGGATGAAGGTGAGATTCCTGAGCAAGTACTACGGACGGCTTTCAAGCACGCTCTGCCAGAACAAATGGAAAAATTTGTAAACATGGCGCTCTCAAACGAACATCAATACGAGCCTGTTTTGAAGACCATTCTCGAACTTTCCCCACATCGGCGCACAGATGTTCAAAAAAGAATCAACGCCTTGAGAACAAGCGAAGGATTCGCAGAAGGGATCCTCGAAGCTTCCGGCTACACACCAGAGACGGAGAAAAAGCCTGCACAAACGGCTCTACTAGACTTAACCCCGGAGAATCATCCTCCTGCCATCAACAATCCAGCAATCGATCTCCCCCAAAAACACCAACGACTGTTGGAACATTATGGGTAACGATCGGTTCTAACGATCAAGGAAACACCCACCCCTTCTTTCATGGAGGGGTGTTTTTTTTATTTTGAATTCAAAAAAAAGAGAAAATATTGAGTCTGTGAAATATATCGTTACAGCACCTAAATAAACATTTTGATTCTGTTTCCGGTTTCTCTTTTTCTAGACATAGACATGCAACTTCTTCTAAGCGTTTATATAATTCCGGCAATGATTTCGCTTGGGTTCTGCACCCATGTAATGCAGGTATTGATCCTAAAAACCATCCATCGGAATCTTGTTCTATAATTATTGTAAAATTCATATTTACAGTATAAACATTTAAATTATGAATGACAAGTCTTGAGTGGTTCGAACAAGCGCAAGTTCGTCAAACGACGAAAGAAACTCTATCAAGAAACATAAATACTTTTTTCATGGAGAGCTATTTTTTTAATTTTGAATTTTTAAAAGAGGTTCTACAATAAAACCAAATGAACAAAAAAGGATTTTCTCTCTCAAAAGAAAAACTCAATCTCCTCTTTGATGCCCTAAAAATTTCTTCAGACGAAATCATCGCGCCCGTAAAAATAAAAGGCGACAATTTTTTGCGCATGCAACCCGTCAATTCAATAGACGAGGTTTATTTTAAAGGTATTTCCTGGTTTACGAGCAAAAAATACGTTTTTCCCGAAACTCAAGAATTATTTGCTTTCAAAGGGGAAAAAATCAAAACCTGGAACGAAAAACCAAAAAAAAGGGTCCTTTTCGGACTGCGCCAATGCGATCTGAATGCCTTTTATATAAACGACTATCTCTTCCTCAATGAAGATCCTCCGATGAAATTCTATAAAACTTTTCGGGAAAATCTTACTTTGGTGGGGCTGTGGTGCGATAAACCGCAAGACGAATACTGCTTTTGCGACTCAATAAAACTCAAACATAAATATGATCTATGTTTATTTGATCGAGGAAAAAACTGGCACATAAAATCCGAATCAAAGAAAGGAGATATAATCCTCTTAGAGATGTCTCTACAAACAGAACACTATACACCCAGCCAACCCAACTGTAAAAGGAAGCTCCACACACACGACATAAAAAATCTATTCGAAAAAGACGAAATCTGGCAAAAAGGCACCAAAGACTGTCTCAGCTGCGGAGACTGCACTACTCTCTGCCCAACCTGCCTGTGCTTTGATATCGAAGATAAGGCAGATCTAAGCCTAAAATGCGGCTCACGATGTGCCAAATGGGACTCCTGCATGTACAAAGACTTCACTCTCGTAGCAGGAGAACATGTTTTTAGGGATAAACGAGTAGATCGCTTCAAACACCGGATTTTTCATAAAATCCAATATTTCCGAGAACAATTTGGAGAATTGATGTGTACCGGATGCGGAAGATGCACTAGGGGATGTCCAACAAAGATAGATTGGGTAAAACTAATAAATTCCAATGCCTCTTAAAGAATTTACGTTCACAAAAGATTACATCATGGCAGAACATGAAATAAAGTTCTGCAGACTTGATAAAATCACCAAACAAACGGAAGATGAATTTCTTCTTCGTTTTAACGTGCCGATTAATCATGATCCCGGCCAATTTATGCAATGTTCTATTTTGGGCATTGGTGAAGCACCCATCTCAATCTGCTCATACAGTAAAGATTACTTTGAAATATCTGTTCGGGATGTAGGAAACGTCACCCACGCCATGTGCAATCTTAAAAAAGGAGATACTTTAGGCCTTCGCGGCCCGTACGGACGAGGGTATAATATGGAAGATTTTTACAAGAAAGACATTGTCATAATAGGAGGCGGATGCGGAGTAGCGCCACTCAGAGGGATTATCGAATATTTGGAAGTTTCCCGCGATAAATTCCGCGAAATTTATAATTTCTTCGGTTTCCGAACCGAAGATGACATCCTGTTCGGAGAAGATTTTGAAAAGTGGAAAAAACAGAAAATGAATCTTGATATGGCGCTCAGCGACCAACCGGATCATCCCACAGCAAAAAAAGGATTTGTCACCGATATCATGGATTTTCAAACCGAAAAAACAAACACTTCGGTCTTCATCTGCGGCCCTCCGATAATGATCAAATTCGCTGTCAAAAAACTCCTTTCAGACGGATTTACCAAAGATCAAATCTACACCTCCGAAGAACGCCACATGAAATGCGGTGTCGGTCGATGCGGCCACTGTATGATAAAGGGAAAATACTGCTGCAAAGACGGCCCGGTATTTCGATATGATGAGCTATATTAAATAGTGTTCGACATTGCGAAAATTTCATTTTTAAATATGATAAAGTTATATTATTTCCAAAACCATAAATGATCCTCCAAAACTTCACCATCATCATTGAAAAAGATGATCCTCATGGATGGCATGCATACGTACCAGAACTGTCGGGATGCCATTCTTTTGGAGATACTCCGGAAGAAGCAAAAGAAAATATAAGTGAAGCAATCTGGGCTTATGTATCAGAAAAAAAAGAACAAAAAGAAAAAATCCCTCATAAAACCAGAATTGTGGATCATATGACTCTTGCAATTCCAAATTAATAATGACAAAACTAAAAATAGTACCTGCAAAAAAATTAATTCGTTTTCTGGAAGAAAAAGGTTTTTCTGTCTCTCGTCAAGTAGGAAGTCATGTGGTGTTAATAAGAAATAATATTACCGTAGTTATTCCATCTCATAAAGGAAAAGATTTGGGGCGAGGCATTATTGCCTCAATTTTAAAAAATGCCAATATTTCTAAAGATATTTATCAAAACTTGATTTAAATAATGCAAAAGTTAAAAGTCGGTATCTACGGAATCACAGGCTGCATGGGATGCCAGCTAAATATTTTGTATCAAAAAGATCTTCTCAACATTCTCGAACTCATAGACCTAAAATCATTCCCAGTAGGAAAAGAAAATAATCCCGAAAAGGGAAACTTTGATATTATTTTTCTCGAAGGTGTAATTGTCAGTGAAAGCGACCTTGAAGAGGTAAAACATTTTCGTTCCATTACAAAAAAACTCATCGCCATCGGCTCCTGCGCCACAGATGGATGTGTTCCTGCCATAAAAAATTTTATAAATAATAAAAAAATCCCTCAAAGCCCCCCATCTAAACAAAAAAATAATTGTCAATGTACAGATAAACACAAACACACTCTTCCCCCATCCCCCATAGACAAATATGTAACTGTAGATGCCTACATCCGAGGTTGCCCGATGGATAAACGGGAATTCCTACAATTCATGAAGCAAATACTGCTCGGAAAAGAATTCAAAACCTACGAAAAACCAATCTGCCACGAATGCAATTTGCGGGAACGCGGATGTCTGCTTGAAGAAGGCATAGAATGCATGGGACCCGTTACATTCGGCAATTGTTCGGTTATGTGCCCCAAAAAAAATTACCCATGCATAGGCTGCCGAGGACCGTATTCTGATTCTAATTTCGAAGCATATTTCAACTTACTCAAGTCTAAAGGAATCCCGAAAGAAACAGTTCATAATCACTTAAATCGATTTGCGGGAGTTAAATTTGCACAAATGATGGAAGAAAATAAAGAAAAATCAAAAAAGACCCCATTGAACATGCACTGTGAAGTAAAAAAATAATTATTCTCATTGTTCACTACTCACTGTTTACTGTTCGTTATTCACTGTTCACTACCCTACCGGGAGCGATTAATCAGTGCACACTTAGCAGAATCGGCTTAAAGACCGTATATT
>CAYVJW010000129.1:0-4825 GCA_964451885.1 uncultured Candidatus Peribacteria bacterium
TTTTTCGGGAACATATATCCCGCAGCCGGGTTCTACTTTGGGGGGACTTTTTAGTTTGCCCTGTGAAAAAAGTTGCAGGTTAAACTCAGCCGTGCGATTCTGCGCGGCACAAATCAGCTTTACACTATCTGTCAGTGCAAAACGAGTCGTGCCACCGGATTTAACGATGTAGTCAAGGACATTCCACCCCTTTTCAAAGAGGTGAGCTCCAGGGCTACGTACTTCGCCAAAAACGGAAACCCGTACCATTGATTGTGGTAAAGGGCGTTTTTTTAGCGTCAGAAAAGTTTGCACATTGTCGAAACGAATATACTTTCCGAGGAAAGTTTTGATCCGATCTTCAATTTGATTTTGCGACAAACTTTTCAGGTTGACCTGTCCCCAAAGATCAAAGTCAACCGTCCCATCATCGGCGATTGGATAAGTTTCATCCAACACACCAACGATCTTAAGATATATCTCATCACCTGGTTCAGCGATAGGCTCGGCCGCTTCTACCGAAGTGGCAAGAAGCAGAGCAAGCAACATCATAAACAAGCTACATCTTTGTTTCATTTTCTGCTCCTTTGTTTGTTCGAGTGATTTCAAGAATGGCGACATCGTCGGTGAAGTTGCCTCCACCAAACTGTGCTGCTGCTGTACAGATTTCCTTCGGAGATTTCCCACCTCGAAAGAATTCTGCCGTGCGAGACAAGCCAAATTGCTGACCATTGGACTGAATTTCAGTCAGTCCATCGGTGTACAGCAACAAGCGATCTCCATTGGTAAAGGAGATTTTTTTGACATCCCATCGTTGATCCGGCAGAAAGCCAAGAGCCATCCCCGAAGGTTTGATTGGCTCGACTTTCCCGCCGTGAGATAAGAGGGTCGGGTTGTGACCGGCAGAAAAAAGAGAAATTGCTTCTTCTGCTGGATGCCATACTCCTAGAGTCAGGGTGACAAAAAACTGATTTTCCGATAAGATCTCGCACAGTTGCCTGTTCACCTCTGAAAGGATTTCGTGTGTGCAGGTGTGTGACTCGGCCAATAAACGAAACATGCCCTTGGTCGCAGCCATAATAAGAGCCGATGCCGTACCGTGTCCAGAAACATCGCCGATCAGAAAATGTACATTCTTGTCCGCAGCGTAAACATCAAAAAAGTCTCCGCTGAGCCGATCTGACGGTTGAAACAAAGTTCGTACTGAGAGATCAGGGAAGTTAAATGAGCGAGGCAGAATGGCCTGTTGTATTTTACTCCCCAAGCTCCTTTCGGTTTCCAGTTGATGATTTTTTACTGCCAACTGATTACTCAATGTGGCAATTTTTAGATGGGTGCGAATCCTTGCGAAAAGTTCTTTTGGATCGAATGGCTTTGGAACATAATCGTTCGCCCCAGATTCCAATGCTTCCACCCAACGATCTTTTTCACCAACCGCCGAAAGAACGATGATTGGCAAAGCCGTATTCGCTGTTTTTTTTCGAATTTCACGAATAGCGCTGACACCATCCATTTCAGGCATCATTACATCCATAAGGATAAGATCGGGTTTTGACTCTTTAAGCTTGGCAAGAGCCTCCTTTCCATTTGAAGCTTCAATTATTTCATGTTTCAGGCTCCTGAGAGCCATCTTGAGAACCGAACGAATGTCCGGTTCATCATCTACAATTAGGATTTTGGGCATTAAGGTTCTCCTCAGCAGTGAATGTTCGAGTTATTTGGGAAAAAATATCGAGAGTTATTCGCTTGCCTAGCGAATAACTCTCGTGCAAGCATTTTCGCTACAAAACTTTCGTGCATTTGCTCTTGTCGGAACCATTTAGCCTAAATCGACTCAGGAAAAGCCACCACTTGGTTTCTTCCGCGTTCTTTTGCCTTGTACAGAGCCTGATCCGCAAGCTCGATCATGGATTTGACTCCTTCTGATAAATTCGAAACACCAAAGCTTGCCGTCAGTTTCCCGACTTCAGGAAAAGCATGCGACTCAACGGCCGCACGAATTCCTTCTGCCGTCTTTTTGGCTCCAGCGAGAGCCGTTTCAGGAAGCAAAAGTATAAACTCTTCTCCCCCATAACGACATGGTAGATCACTTTTACGACTGTGTTGTCTTAGGATGCAAGCAAGCTGAACTAATACAGCATCACCTGCCGGATGACCATAGCTGTCATTGACCTTTTTGAAATGGTCAATGTCTATCAGAATCACCGACATAGGATGCTTGTATCGTTTGGCTCGCTCAGCCTCCAGTATCACGAAGGTGTCGAAAATGTGCCTGTTAAAAAGGCGTGTCAAAGGATCGGCCATTGCTCTTCCGCGATCTTCTGCTGTTTTTACACCCACTTTTATTTGGGCGAGTAGCACACCAGGATCAAAGGGCTTGGTAAAATAGACATCAGCCCCCAAATTCAGGCCAGTGACCTTTTCATGATTTTGGCTCCTTGCCGTTAGCATGATGATGTATGTGGTTGCATTTTTGAAATCAGAGCGTACTCTTTCACACAGCTCTAGACCATCCATTTTTGGCATCATCAGATCAAGCAGAACCACGTCTGGAAGATCCTGTTCAATGATTGCAAGTGCCTCTTTTCCATCTTGAGCTTCGACTACTTCGTATCCTTGGGGTTTTAGAGCGGTTCTGAGAACCGAACGGATGTCTGGTTCATCATCTACGATTAGGATTTTGGACATGCTGGCTCTCCTGCTGAAGTTGGTGTTTTTAGGGGAAAAATGACTAAAACAAGGGTTGGATTTTGTATTATTTGGGGTTATTCAAATAAGTTAAAAAACTGATTTACTTAGAATAATAATTTGATAAAGTGTATATACAGCTGGAATGTAAAAGAACATAATTCATCTCATCAAAATTTTTTTGGATTGAGATGACATAAAACTCTTTCAATTCTGCGGGAGAAGCTGTATAACACTCGAGCAAGATACTCAAAAGAGTATCTTTTTCATAGCAAAGGAGAGATTAAAATATGCTTAATTAAGCATAAAAGCTGGGACATGTCTTAATGATTTTTTAATGATTAAGGGGCTTGGCAGAAAATAAGTTACCAAGTTTAATAAGATTTTTTTTCATGTACGAGGAGGGAAAGCTAAGTCATATTGTAATATGGCGAAGTTTTTCTGACGAAGTACATGGAGAAAAAGATATTAAAATGGGTAAGTTATTTTCTGCCAAGTCCCTAAACTCGCTCTTTAGCCTCTTCTCCTGAAAATCATTTCAGGGGACATTTTTGGATTGGAATTTACTAACTGAAGATAAAGAATTAAGGGAATTTTACTTTCATTCCTGAGTAGTCCGTCTTCGCTAAAGATACAATATTCTAGTTCTAGTGGCTTGCCAGGCGGAGCTTTGCCAATGGATGTTTATCCATATCGTGACAGCTTCGCCGGACAGTCTTCCATTTCCGATTCGCGTTGCTCATCGCAAAGCGAAGACTGGTGCCCAGAGCGGGAGTTGAACCCGCACGCCGTATTAAGGCAAAGGATTTTAAGTCCTTCGTGTCTACCATTCCACCACCTGGGCTGGAGGCGCCATCCGGACTCGAACCGGAGTAAAAGGCTTTGCAGGCCTCTGCGTAGCCACTCCGCCATGGCGCCTCGTCGGACATGACTACGCACTTCCGACAGTTCGCCGTGGCGAACGGTCTCCAGTGCTCCGTAATGTCCTCCTCTCGAAAATTCATCTTTAGGGATAAATTTTCGGTTTTATTAAAACATCTTCATTTCTAATTCAATCTTGAGGGATTGAATTTCGGTTTTTAATAGAACAAAATGATTTTATTTTCTTTATATTTTTTGTCTACTATATTTTCCCTTGATTCATAATTCTTTATTCTTTCCTCATGAAAATCACCCTCTTCTTCTTCGGAAAAAAAACAGAAATCGAACCGCGTGAACAAGAACTCCTCAAACGCATTAATTTCCGTTCAAAAATAGAACTTCATCCTCTCCCTCAAGCAGGACTCAGAAACGAAAAAAAGAATAAAAAAATCGAAGCCGAAAACTTCCTGGATAAAATAGGTGATAAAGATTTCGTAGTCGCTTTTGACGAGAAAGGAGATGAATATGATTCCCAAAAATTTGCCCTCTGGCTAAAAAGCCGGCTCGAAGAAAGTCGCCCCATTGTGTTTGTCATAGGAGGAGCCTACGGATTGGACAGCTCTATTTTATCCCGCGCAAACGCGTGTCTGCGATTCGGAGAAATGACATGGACCAGAAATTTATTCCGGCATATGACTTTGGAGCAGATTTACAGAGCTTTGGAAATAAATGGAGGCAGTAATTTTCATAAAAATTAATGGAGGAGGCGACATGGTTTACACCCCCTCCACGGCCTAATAAAAGCAGACGCCGGTCTTCACGGCGCTCCCATAATTTATGCCGTCATATTCAAATCCTCTTCATCATCAAAATTATCTCTATCCAGTTCATCCAGAGTAGGGAATCTGTTTAGTTGAAACCTTCCTGACATTTCATCTGTGGTACGTCTTGGGTTTTGATCCGCTTCATGATGAAATACAATAGCTTCAATTGATCCTTTTGAATCTATCAAATGGTTGAGCATGGAAAGTTCTCTTAACAGGAAGCTTACATTTGGATTCAAACATCCATGAGCAATGTATACTTCTCCATTTCCCTTTTCGAATTGAACATCGCTATCATGATTACCGCGAACATCGACAAATGCACGAAAACCTTCAAACTGACATGAGACATCATCGTAACATGCTATGTATCTAAATGTAACTCCAAGTTCATTGAGACGGGAAATCACAGTGGACCGAGGCCGAATAGCCAGAGCCCATTGCTGAGCTCCAGCCTTCTAAGAACCGGACTT
>CAYVJW010000130.1:0-4734 GCA_964451885.1 uncultured Candidatus Peribacteria bacterium
GGAATTATGTGATTTATCCAGAAAATTAGGAAGTTATTTTGTTACAATGCCTAAGTCCGTCCCAAAGCAATACTTACATGATTCCACCTTTCTCATTTGGTGAGCATTGATGATTTCGTGAAACCATTGGGGAAGCTGTCCGTTGAATTTAACTTCCATGATGGAGAAGTTTTCGTGCATTTTTTTGTATTCCGAACCGGAATTTTCAGAATCCGGTGTGGCAAATTCGAGGTTATAATCAAAGGTAACCCGGAAGCTTTTATTTGTTTTGGCCACAAAAGGTTTTCGGGAGTAACTCACAAAGAGTTTGGGTTTCATTAAATAATTGGTGTATTCGTATATAAATTCGTTGAGAAATTTTTGGTCCAGGTCTTTATTATTTAGGAGAGAGAATGGATTTTCATAGAATTCCTTCATATATTTTCCGGGGATAATAGCGCGGTCTTTCAGGATTATCTCCCCACTCTTTCTCTTGAGTTCAAAAAACAACGGATCGTTAGGAGAATAATTTTTTTTATAGCTGCGGATGCGAACCTTCTTGCGGTTCAGAAACCCATCAATTTTCTCGTGATAACACTTGAGTGACGGGCTATCCATATAAAGCGAATGACATTCATACGATTCATTTTCCCCTACATACGGATCATAATCCATGTACATCAAAAGCCTTGGAATAAGATAATCCGCTATTTCTTTTTCTATAAAATACTTGAATTCGAATCGGCGAAACTGAAGGTGAACTTTTTTTGTCATTGACTTACTTTGGAAAAATTACCAAATCAGCTCATTATACATTTCTTTAAAGACTATGTCAATTAAAATGTTGCGCAAGAAATAATCTCCCTGCTTCGTCAACATGATATAAATATCGACAAATCTGCACATCAAGTATCTTCGAACGTTCGAGAATTAGTGTGATTACCTTGGATAGGTTTTCATGAAATAAGTTTTTGTACTCTTGACATAACTAAACAACAGTCTGGGTTAATTCATGTTGACAAATGCTCTGTTCTTGTGTTTCGTGTCTTATATTATCACGAAGTCGTATTGTTGTTAAAAAATCCGACACCTACCTGTTCAAGCAAATAAAAAATTTACTTCTTGTAAAAAATGAATATGACCATAAACAAACACTATTTGATAATCTATAATCATGAAATTATCAGGAAATGCTGATTTAGAGCAATTCGAATCTGCCAATATCGATTCGGATTTTATTAGGATTGATTCGGATTTTATTAGGGCAAGGGAATTTGCCATCTTAATTTCAAACCCAGAAATAAGAGACAAAGTACTTAAGGTCGTAAATCATCGAGATGTTCAACGCGGACTAACTTTGCTTTCGAAAGCTCAGCCCGATGTTCATGCAGCCGTAGTACTACTGTCAGAGATTAATACACAGGTGGAAGATGGACAGAGATGTTATGACAAATTAGAACAGGCCATTTCAAAAGCACAGGCTCAAATAGATATGAAAATTTCTAAATTTTACGATCGAACTTTGGGAATGACGGATGAGGAAAGAGAGCTTGCATTATTTAAAAAGTTTGGAGATTTTGAGCGTTTTTCAAAATATGTAGATGAGCAAATTGGTCCGCCAGATTCAGATAGGTCTATGGCTCTAAAAAATCCAAGGTTGTTTTATACACTGCTCGATGCACGGAAAGATGCCATCGTAAAATATTGTGAGATGGGATTTCCTCAGGCAGCCAGAGCTCATTTGGAAAGAATTCCGAAGGAATCATATCTTGAGGTTTTGCGAGCAAGTCTGGAAAAAAAAATACAGGATATTGTTTTAATTGAGGAATGCTCCCATCCGAAAAAAATACTTGGTCAAATACAAGAAACAGTCAAAAGAGTAAGTTTAGTAGTAGGAATTGGACTTGTGCCTCTGATGCCAATGGCGGTCATTGAGGCTGCAAAAATGACTGTGGAGATGCTCCCGACAAAAGAATCCGTACTGTGGTCGTCAAAAAAAATAAATTATCCGGATGATGATATAGATCCCTCGTCCGTTCAATACCGGCCTGATGCATCGCTCCTTCAAACTGAAGGATTTAGTCGACAGGTACAAATAGCTCTGAAAAGTGTTGGCTGTCCAGATTGCCACGACGAAGATACAAAAGGTTATGCGCACTACGGCGGAGATCTTGACCGTTTTTCAGGAGAGCAGATATTTCAAATACTGTGGGAATATAAAACAAGCCATGATCCTTCCGCTCCGTTAATGAAGGGAGTTGCCAGATGGCTTTCTGCTGAACAAATACAAGACGCGGCAAATCTTTGGGCAAAGAGAAATCCGGAGAAAATAGATGTTGATTGGCTTGATACTTCTACTCCATTGATTCGGGAAGGGGCAAAACTTCATGAGAAGGGAAGCTGTCATGGCTGTCACGAGGCCTCGGATCTTGCGAGAAAAAGTCCGGAGGTAATACGCACCACTCTTGAAAAGTTTGCTGAAGATGCTTCCGAAAAAGATAGGAAAACGGCAAATAAAATAAGTGAAAAGATGGCTGACGAAGTTTCACTTACTTCCGGTCAAATTGATGCTCTGACCGAATTTTATTCCGCTTATCCAACTCCCCCTGTTCAGCCAAAAGAGATTAGTTGGCTTTGCGGTTCGATCTGCCATGAGATGAAAGAATCTCTAGTGCAAGAATATTTGAAAAGTCCGCACGCATCTAAAGCCGTATGTGGGGATTGTCATGCGTCCAGTAGTTTAGGCAATAAATTTAGCACAGGCATTAAACATATTACCACTAACTGGTGGGGTACTTATGACGTAGAAGGATCATTCGAAGCCGCCCGTCCGAAATTGGCTGATCAAGTTCAAGAAACAATGATTGAGGAAGATTCCCGAACATGCCAAACATCGTCGTGCCACGCTGAAGAAAACACTGATATTATGATGGAACTAAGTGAAAGACGAGGAATAGCAGTAACCGGCAATGAAACTTGTGTGAGTTGTCATCACGGGACGGGGCATAAAGATCCCAGACAGAGCAAGTAGCTGCGACGGCGCTGGACGAATGTCCAAGCGCCGTCGAATGGTTTACCGAGAGTTACCCCTCAGTATGCCTTGCCATTGGCGGTCAAGCCGCGAAGTGAATCGGAGGAGCAAACTGCATTTTCATGCACCCATCCCATTTCAGCATACGGCATACGGCAACACACGCCTGGTGGTAGGAATCCCGCGAGAAAAACCCATCGGACTTGATCTTTCCGGCCATCGACCAGGTTTCAACGGGTCCCAGGAGAAGCTCACCGAGAATCTTGAGCTTGTACGTAGCCCTTGTCAAAACCGAAACGGGCACTCCCGCTTCACAGGCTTTTTTGATCCTTGCAGCTAATGCTGCTTTTTTGCCCGTGATCTCCGATACCATCTCTTGGGATACCATAAGTACTGGACTTTCCATTGCACGTTCCTCCCATGGTTGCACTAGTAGACAGACAAGACAACTACTCTTAACAACAAATTCCTAAAAAATAATTTTTGAATTAATCGATCAAAAGCAGATATATGCCTGCCAATCGAAATTTAAAAGAACATAACCTTTACGAAAAATTTTATATTTTCGATATTGTATTTCATGCTTTTACTAAGTTTTGCAAAAAGATCAAACTTTATTTAAACAAAAAAATTTTGTCGAGATTTTTAACGACTGTTATATTAAAAACTCCGTTTAATTAGCATGTAATCCTAAATCAAACCAAAGTGTGTTGTTATTTATTACAGCTTGACAAATGAGCAATGTCTAGTGAGGTATTCTTAGTCACAAGCATGATAAAGTCCCGATTCCAGATTATTTTTCCTATAGACAGAAATAGTCTTTTTGCTTTACCACCTTCCTCTCTTCTAAAGCATCTCAAAAGCTTTTTTATATTTACTTTTTTTATTGGGAACGATTGAAATATTTTTTTCCGCAAAATATTTTATGATGGTGTTCATGATTACTTTTTGATCATGAAAAAAGGCTTCCCTTGCAGAATTCAAATACGCCAACTCATTTGAATTTCCTGCTTCCAAGGCTTTTAACATCGCTTTATCCAATTCCCGGGAAACATTTCTTTCAAATTCCGTTTCAATCTCAATCATTTCTCCCGCTAATTTTGGTTTTTTTGCTTTCCCGTCTAAGTAATCCAGATAACTGGCCGGATAAATTTTTGATATATCCAATGTGATGATATAAGACTGCTCAGGATTCGGGCCGCTGCCCCACTTTGTCATTATGTTGAAATGGCTTCTTCGTCTTTCCGTAAGCAAGAACAATCGAGGCTCGTAATATAGCCTGTCTTCATCAGTAAATGCTGGCATTAAGTACTCTACCAGACTTTTAGCGGGCCAGGTGTAATAATTTTTAAATTTTCCGGATTGAAGATAGCCAATAAATTCCTTTAAATCCCAAGGCCTTTCGGGAGGCGGATTGTCTTTGCTGAACGGGGCAGATTCTTCCCGGAACTCAAAACGGGCTTCTTTTACAGCGCTAAAACCATCATCTTCCTCTCGAAAGTCAGTCTTTGCCTGAAACTCGATTCTGTATGGCCAATATTTTTCATCTGTTCGGTCCTTGAGAAACGCCTTGTAAAAGTTGCTGTTTTTAAAACGATTTCTCAGTCGATAAAGGGTATTATGCTTATAATTTAAATTATCGGGCGTATCAAAATAAATATCCCGGTAAAAAAATTCTTTCGCTTTTTCGTCTGCGTAGAAGTTTTCGCCTACTATTTTTGGAA
>CAYVJW010000131.1:0-4711 GCA_964451885.1 uncultured Candidatus Peribacteria bacterium
GTTTTTTGACTTTTTTTGAGGTGAAAATTACGGACAGACGATTTAGGTCACACCCAGTAGTTTAATTCATAACCACCAAAACTATGCAAATTTCCGATGAACGAGTCGAAGAGTTCAAACAAATTTACAAAAAAGAGTTTGGTAAAGAGATTAGCGATACGGAAGCCAGAGAGTCGGCTCAAAATTTATTGAATTATGTGAAGCTGTGCTATGACATGCATGTGGAGGAGTATAAACGTAAAGCTAAGCTCAAAGATAACCCAAAAGGATTTCATTATGATGATAACGGTATCTACTCTTGTCCTATTTGTGGTAAGCAGATGTGCAATACCGAAGTTTGGTACGACGAATGTGGGCAAAAATGTTTGGACTGCCAAGATAATCTTAATAAAAAAAGAATTCCCAAATCAGTATTTAAGAATAGGGATAGCTGGTATTCATACTGGAGTCTGGAATCTAAATTTGGCTTGAAGAAGAAAGAAGCTCGTAAGCTAGTAAAGGAAGGTAAATTGAAAACAAGAATACTCAAAAATAGGGAGGGGCATAATTACTTTGAGCTATTCCTGATAAAGGATAATCCGGTATTAAAGTAGAGCTTCAAAAAGCCTAACCATTGCCAAAGTATCCATCTCACAATAAGCCAGTAAGTCCTTGTAAAGCTGCTCATCTTTCGTCTGTGATACCATTTCAAACCACTTGCAACTAGCGGTAGACCCTTCTGATATCTCTAAATCTTGGTATGACAGCTCCGGCACTAAAACTGGAAGAACTTTTTTAATTGATGTCCGCCCCTTGAACTCTCGGTGTACGAAGTATTGTTTGGTAAAGATATCCTCCAAGTCATAAATTCGGTTATTCACAGATTCAAGGAATGCGACATATTCTGGGTGCATTTCCCCCATCTCATCGTTCCGTTGAGTTTCAAATGTTTTATGCCAAACCAATACTGCTCCTGTATCTCCAATGTTTGCCCTGAGACTTTCGAGCAAAGCTGGTACTGGGTCTGATAAATCTTTTTGCAAAAACTCATAATGCTTAGCCTTTTCTCCCTCCGCTTCAACTACATGTAGGGAGTACTGAAAGCACATTTGTTGATATGGCTTGTATCCGTCGAAAAGTGGAATGGCTGGAAAAAATGATTCGTAATCCAAAAAATAGAGAGGATATTCTAAGCTCGATAATTCCTCTCGTATGGATTCTTTATCAATCATTGACTTGCCTGCATGGGCTACTGTAACTTGATTTTCTTGCTTTTCAGATAAAGGAAATCCTTCAAGAGGAATGTCTGTAATTTTTGAACCACCATCATTAAGAAGCTGAATGAGTTTCTTTTCTGAAATACGACTAAGGTCATAAATTGAGTAGTTTGGAATGTTCTTCCAGCAATGTGGAATGTAGGGGCATTGTTTAACTTGCCTCCGCTTGCATTGCTTAACGATTTGAGGAGTAGGTTCTTTTTCTTGCGATTCAACTTTTAGAGCTATTTCGATATTATCTTTGGTTTCTGGCTCAATATCTTTGACCTGTTCTGTGATGTCTTCAATCTTAAAAAGTTCCTTTGGATTGATTTCACCATTTCTGACATATTCGTTATTGATATGTATCAAATTAACTTTTCCAACCTTAAATCCAGCTTTTTCAAACGCTATTTTCTGAAAGCAGGCATCTGCAATATGGTCATCATCAACCTCCGTTGCACTTTTAACCTCGTTGATAATCCAGTATTGATTGGATTCGTCATATTCAAAAATATCTGCCATAGCCAATAGACCTTCTACAATAGCAGTAGCTTGAAAGATAACTTTTTCACCTGAATCTAGTAGAGCTTTGGTGGACTTATGAGCTTCCTCATAGAATCCTTCTGCGAGCTTGCCTGTAGGAAATAACTTACGTGCATATCCCTCCACTTCATTACCTTCCTCGATAGTTCTTTTACTACTTATTGATTGCTCAGTTTGCTCAACCTGACCTTTCCGATTCTTAAAGAGCCACAGGTGTCTGGGGCATTGTAAAAACCTAAGATAATCGGATTTTGAGAGCATATTTGACTTGTTCCTCTTAATAAAAATAACCTTCTCGGCTACTCTTAGTTTACGTTTTCCAATGGGTTTTGTAAAAGTTTAGAGATAATTTTGTATCGTACTCTTTGGTATTTGTAGGGTTGCAGCAATTTTCCGGATTGAGCAACCTTGAGCTTTAAGTTCCTTAATTTTCTCAATGTCTACATTTGATTTCGGTCTGCCAAGACGCTTGCCTTTAGCTTTTGCCTTGATTAGACCTGCTTTGACTCGCTCTTGTATAATTTGTCGCTCGAAAGTTGCGAATCCAGCAATCATAGTAAACATCATCTGACCCGCTGGCGTGGTTGTATCTATTGCTTCCTGATAGCTCACGAAATCAATACCAAGACTGTTAAAGGTATCAAGTGCATTGATTAGCTGCTTTGTAGACCGTGCAAAACGGTCGAAGCGGAAGCAAAGTACAACATCAAATTTTTTCTTATGTGCGTCCTTCATCAATTCATTAAGTGAGGGGCGGCTTTCCTTGCTTCCACTCATTTCATCAACATAGATATTGTAAATATCCCAACCTCTACGCTTTACATATTCTTTGAGCGGTATGAGCTGAGTATCAATATCTTGACCTTTGTCTGTAGTCGATATTCGCCCGTAAATTGCGGTTTTCATAGGATTGAAGGTTAAGGTTAATGTTATTCAAACAATTTGTTTTGTTTTTCTTCTGATTCAGCTTTCTCTTTTGGTTTTGGCTCTGACTTGTAAAACTCTGTGACAAAATCTTTGTACTGACTTCCTCCGATATCATTTTCAAGTGTTGCCCCCTCAGTCCAAAAGTGAGCCACACCTTTCCCAATGCGCTTCCCCTTAGCTGTATGCTTATCGTATGCAAATTCTGGAATGGACATTTTCACCGGGGTTTTGTAAAGACTGGTGTGGTTAATGATGTAGTAATGAATGAACTCATCTACCTCTCTGGACTTTTTTGACCTACATAGAGCCAATATGGCATGGGATACAAAAAGTAGTCGTTCATCTCGGTCTTTCTTTTTTGATTCTTCGTAACTTGATTTAAGCGAGTTGATAAGGATTGCTATGTTGCTGTCTGCTAATCCGATGTCTTCTGAGGCAATGACTGTTATACGCTTCCAAAGATAGGCATGGTACTTTTCTTCCATCTCCATAGCCCAATACATTGCTTCTACTTCCAGTCCTCTGCGAACAGACTTTTGAAAGGCAGAAGTCACTTCAAATAAGGGGTAGCCGTTTTTGGTTGTTAGTTGAAATTTACTCATAGGTTTGAAAGTTAAAAACTTAGGCAACTATGAAAACACGCCCTTCTTTCGTAGGCGTAGTTTTCTGTTGTTCTAATTTAACTTTAGCAGGCAGCAAACCTGAACGTAAAGCAGTTTTTGGCTAACGGCTGTGCAAAAATCGTTTTACCAAGTTTCGCATTCTATTGATTCACAAATTCCAGTTTTCCAATTTGTACCAAGAATCTTACAAGAAAAATTCGTTCTTAATGTAGCTCCAAAAGAATTTTGAGCGTCCACGTAGGAGTTAACAATCCAATAGCCACCATCTCTGTATGTAGTTAATGTAAAGGGAAACTCTGCTGTCGATGGACTTTTAAGACTAGATAGAATTTTTTCCTTTGCGCAGTTGGTTGCCGTCGCCTTAAACTTTGCCTCATTTTCTTCCATCATCTCTTCAACTGATTGTTTTTCTTCTACGACTGGTGAAGATGATAAGTCTTGAGTCATTGCTGAATAACCAAAATAGGCAATAGCAAAAAAGATAACCAATCCTACTATGGCAGTTGTAATTGCCGTGTTTTTATCAAATTGTTGCTGGGGCATGTTTTTTAGTAGTAAAAAAATAAATGTGTAGCCCCTCTTTGGATAAACTCAAAGGAGCTATCCTGCGAGGGTGCGACACATCAATCAAGTAGGTCTGAACCTTGCCATCAAGATGGTTTCCCTGAGAATAGCTCCTCAGATTCCTTGATAGCGGGTTCAAGTACTACAAAAGTACTGAAAATGGTCCTAGACCGATTACTAAATTGATGTGTCGCGAATTAAGCATATCAGTTTTGACTAAAATTACAATACGGGGTGAAACAAAAAATAAGACTCAAGTGAGCCTTAGTGTACGTTTTGGCAGATGGGTTTTTGTTAGTTTTGGCGTTTGTCTAGTTAGATTTATTCATAGTTATCCTGAGTTGTTAAATTTAGCTAAATGTACAAATAACTGTAATTTCCTACACTTATCAAAATAAAAAAATAGCTACTTCTAAGCTAGTATTAGCCCTAAAGTAGATTTTTGCTTGTTACACTTGTTGTTACACTTATTGTTTTTTCTCTTTATTTTCCATGCCTTCCTCAATCTCTCTGAATACGTTATCTAGTTCTTTGTATGAAGCTCCATAGCTATCAATGTCTTTTTGCTTCATGTTGCAACCTGATATCGTAACGCTCCCGTCCTGATTCACAGTTCCGCAGGCTGGGTTGTATTGAAAACCCTCTGGCTCAAGCTCGATTGTGTAATTTTTAGGTTTTGTCATAGAAATTGTTAATCGTAGTCTTCTGTATCTATTGTACCATTTAGTACTGATAGTTCTAGTCCCCCTGAGGTTATGGATAGTAATATGCGTCAATCGGCGATACAACGGGTTGCGGGATTTGTAGCACAAATGT
>CAYVJW010000132.1:0-4586 GCA_964451885.1 uncultured Candidatus Peribacteria bacterium
CTCAATAAAATTACTCACTTTAGCGTTAAATTCTTCTTGCTTCTCAATAAAATTATCCACTTTAGCGTTAAATTCTTCTTGCTTCTCAATAAAATTACTCACTTTAGCGTTAAATTCTTTTTGTTCTCCAACAAACATGTGGAGTTTTTGAAATTCCTGCAATACCGTTTGTTGAAATTCTTGATCAGTCATGGAGATAATTTATTGATTGAAGCAAAGAAAGTCAAAAAATTTCAACTCGCGTTTTTTTATTTCTTTGACAAAAAAACAAAATAAAATTACTTATCTCATGCTCTTTAACATAATAAAAAACTTTGATGAGTATTCACCTGTACTCGGTTGTTTTTTTATGACATCAATCGTTCATTGAAAACTGTCCCGAGTACAAATGTCCTGCTCATCAAAGTAAATCCAACCCGAACGGAGGAGTACACAATCATGAACCAGTCAACGAGTAGAAATATCTTTTCTGTTGCGTTTCATCTGCTTTTTCTCGTCTTTTTTCTGGTGCTTGGAGTGTCAGCGGCAAAACACACCTCCAACGAAATCCCCCTTTTGTACGTTTTATTCGGGGGATTGGGAGTTTTTGTCGTATTCATGGCATCCATTCACACATCACAGTCCAACCAGCGTGTAAGAAAATATCCCGGATGGATAGCTTTTCTCAGCGCTATCGGTATCCCCGCCATTCTCTGTCTCATGTTCTCTTCCATATTCTTCGTAGCAGCTGAAGAAGGGAACCATTACCTACTGATGGACGTGGAAGCAGGGACTGCTTTCAAAATCCATCTGATCCTGCTGGCCTACTCGATACTCTGTCTTTTTGCTTTTTGGAGCAGATACACCGTAAAAGACAAAAGCCTGATAGTAATCAACGAGAAAATCTTTTATCCCGGTGAAGCTTTCAGACAGTGGCCAGTATTGAGGAAAGAGGAATCAATCCTCGAACAAGAACACGCACTCCCTCCCTTTCCCGTCACCCTGAAATGCCGGGACGGAGAATTTGCCGTTGGAGTAAAAACAAAAATCTATCTGTGCATAGAAACGGCCAAAAAGGAAGGAAATCGAAGCCTCAACGTAAACCAACTGAACGAACAATCGCAAAAACGGATCGCTCAAGAGCTGATGGAACGCGCTGCCCCCCTCACCTACGGTGAGTTCTTAAAACAACAGCCAAGAGGGCCTTTAATGGAAGTAGCCGGTTTTACAATTTTCTGGCCCGGGAAAGCAAAGTTCACGTCAACCGTTTCCAACTAAATACATGGAGGACTGAAAAATGGAATGGATCATTGCATACCAAGTGTGGTGGCTGATCGGGCTGGTCGCTTCAGCCCTAAGCGGTTTCTACGTCGGATATCAGGAGATAACAAAAGCGGCGGAGAAAGAGATCGAGAATCCTCTTCATGCGCCTGTAAAATTCCGGATGTCCGAGGAAGGGCAAAAATGGATACTCCTCGCAAGCTACTTGACCAGTATCTTTGCCATCCTGTTCGTTTTTTCGCTCATCCTCGAAAATCAAAACAACGAACCGCCACCCACTCCCCCCATTATACAACAACAGCAGGACATAATTTGATGCCCCATCGGCATCGCACTCTCCGGCACGTTCTACCCGAACGTGCCGCTATTTTTAAAAATAATTTATCACTTCTCTCCCCTATGGTGTTCCCGGCAGGAATCGAACCTGCATCTATCCCTTAGGAGGGGATTGTTTTTCCATTAAACTACAGGAACACAAATTTCAGGGTTTATGTTTCAAAACCACAGCAAACTAATTCTAATCCATTACGATCAAAGTCCAAAAAAAATATTCATTCCTTCATTACTTTCATTTCTAATTCTTCTCCCCCTTCCACTCCCTCAAAACCACAGCGAGTTTTTTTTCCATTGCCATAGGAAGGTCGTGCAATTGACTCCGCATTTTATATAATGATTTCCATTTTTTTCCTATAGGATGATCTTCAAGCAGCTCTTTCTTTCCGTTTAACGTTAAATAATAATCTGTAATCAACATTTCATCAAGAATATCAAGAGATCTCATTAATTTTCCGATTATTCACCGATAATAAATATATCATGTACCAATATAGTCAAGTAAATCTTTATTTTATATGAACTTTATGTTAAAATAAACACATAGTATGAAAAAACAAAAACCAAATTTTAAATCCATAGCCATCTACTGCCACAATAAACCGGAAAAAGAAAAGGAAGAATCCGCTTTTCTCCGGGATTTGCTGAGATTTCTGCATAAAAAAGGAGTGAAAAACATCCGAGGAGACGTACGAACTGTTTCCCTTTTAAAAAACGCTATTCCGATTATCAACGACGAACAACGCTACGACCTCAAAATCGGAATCGGAGGCGACGGAACCATCCTCAAAATGATCCGAACGCTCCAGAAAAAAGACGGACTTATCCTGGGGATTAATTTTGGCACACTCGGATTCTTATCCGAATTCCACCCCGAAAACGCCTTCGAACAACTAAAACATGTATTTGCTGGCCAATACCACGTTGATGAAAGAATGCTCATGAAAAGCTTTGTGTACCGGAAAAACAGGCAAGGCGAAAAAGAAAAAATATTCCGCGCCTACGGACTCAACGAAATCGTCTTCGGACACGGAGGAATAGCACGACTTACAAACTTTCATGTAAAACTCAATCGAAGATTCCTCTCCACCTACAGAAGCGACGGACTAATATTTGCCACCCCCACGGGATCGACTGCCTACTCACTCTCAGCCGGAGGCCCTATAATCTTCCCTCAACTGCATACGATCCTGCTCACCCCCATATCTCCCCACACCTTAACACACCGCCCAATACTTTTACCCGACAATAAAATTATTCACCTTACTTTTGACGCGCGAGTTGATTCCATCGCCATGACTATCGACGGCCAAATTCACTACTCGATCAAACCCACCGATGAAATCACCGTCCAACGAGCCACCCGAATGGTCCGGTTTATCAGACTCAGCGAATCCCACTTTTCCCGGACGCTGAGGAATAAGATGGGATGGGGGGAACACAATAAGGGACGAGGAAAGAGGTGAACATATCCGCTACGCGGAAAGATGGTAGAACTTAGAGCTTAGAACTTAGATTAGAAAAAGAGATATAATTTTTCCTTGTCTAAGTTCCCTTCGGCTTTAGCTCAGGGTCGATGACTACCATCTACCAACTAAGTTCTATTTATCCGAGACATTAAAACATGTAGTTTATTTCTACCAACACTTTAAGGGGCTTGGCAGGAAATAAGTTACCAAGTTTGATGAGATTTTTTTTCGTGTACGAGAAAGAGAAGCTGAGTCATATTATAATATGGCGAAGTTTTTCTGACGAAGTACACGGAGAAAAAGATATTAAAATTGGTAAGTTATTTACTGCTAAGTCCCTAAGTTCCAACTTTCAAAAATCTCTCCGCATACCCATCCGTCATCCCCGCAATATAATCACAAATCCTCTGCTCCAACACCTCTTCCGGCAAAAATTCTTCCGGGAGTTTTTCAGAATGTGTATGCAAAAAATCAAATATTTTGTCTATAATTTTTGCCCCACTCTCTGTTGCCTCCATCACTTCCGGAGCGCTGTAATAATGTGCCATCAGAAATGATTTCAACGCACGGAATTTTGGAAAAAAAGCGGAAGAAAAAGTCACTACCCGCTCCTGGCATTTTTGCACATCTTCCAATGAATTAATCCCGAAATTTTTCAAATTTCCTTCCATATCCGACACGATCTGCCGAAAAAGCCGACCGATTACCGAATGAATAATAGCCGGCCGATGATTTTGTGCGGAAGCAGGAAGTGCTGAAATAACTTCCCGGCAAATTTCCACCTCCGACAGTTCGGAAATATCAAAAAAACCTCCCCTCAACCCATCCTCCAGATCAGCGGACAAATACGCAATCTCATCCGAAATATCCACCAGCTGGGACTCCAGATGCGGCGAATAAATTTTCTTCCCACCCGGACGGTCAAAAAAAGTTTCATGCTTTTGAATCCCCTCCAGCACTTCCAAACTCAGATTTAATCCCGGAAAATCCTCATAAATTCTTTCAAAAAAAGTCACGATTCGAAGGCTCTGCCCATTATGGTCAAAATGCAAACCGTATTCCTGCATTTTTTTATCCAAAGCCACCTCCCCCGCATGCCCAAAAGGCGGATGACCCAAATCATGAGCCAAAGCAACGGCTTCCGCCAGATCCTCATTTAAGCGTAACTGACGTGCCATATCCCTCGCAATAATCGAAACCTCAATCGTATGAGAAAGCCGATTTCGAAAGTGATCCCCGATACCCGGAGAAACCACCTGCGTCTTCCCCTTCAACCGCCGAAACGACTTTATATTAATGATCCGATCCCGATCCCGCTGAAACGGCAAACGGTTCGGATCCAGGCTCTCCAGATACTTCCTCCCCCGTGAGTCTTTATTTTTCTGCGCATAATCAGCAAGATTGTTATCGAACACTTCCCAAAGATTGGCACCATCAAGTTGCTGAGCCATTTTTAATTATTAATTATTAATTTTGAGTCCCCTTCGAAAAGTAAGAAAATCTACAAACACATTCTGCTAGAAA
>CAYVJW010000133.1:0-4566 GCA_964451885.1 uncultured Candidatus Peribacteria bacterium
TTAAGTTTTATGTCAATCTGAAATTCTCTAGCGCTGTAAAAAAGGAATTACCCAGGAGCATTATCCAATGATGGAGCGACAACTGCTGCTCCTTCTTTAGATGCGGATGAAATAATCGTAACTTTAGGAGCTGATTCACCTGCTATAACCGCCTCTATATCCGATAACACCGCTCCTGAATTAATTCTTGTGTCCGAAGGATCTGAAGGATCGGCAGTTTCTGGGGGACTGTATGGTTGGCGCTCCAGATCTCCCGGATTTCTATCGGGGGTAACAGCGCAACCTGTTAAAAACAAAGTCGCCGCTACGATTTTTTTCCAGGGAGACAAGCCTTTATCTGCGCTTTTAGCCAGTTTATTTAAATCACGTTCGTCCGGAACCGAATGTACTTCTGGCATGCTAAAGGTACTTTTTGGGATATTTAAAAATTAAGTCGAGATACTTTTGCACGACTTTTAACTTCTTGTCAACTTTTTTTTATTTATTATTTCATCCTCTCCAACCGATAAATCACATCGGCTGCCTCGGAACGGGTTATCGGAGTGTTTGGAACGATGAATCCTCCTTTCTTCAGGCGGAGTAATTCATGTTCTTTACAAAATTGAAAATATTTCGCAAACCAGGCTTCCAACGGTACATCCTGGTACGGAGTGCGGATAATATCAGAAGGAGTGAATCCTGCTGTCAATATGGCAACTTTTAAAAATTCTGCCCGAGAAATGGTATTTCCGGGACGGAATTTCCCATCCGCGTATCCTTTTACAATCCCCCAATCAGCTGCCGTACTCACATAATCGCTGAACCAGGCTGTAGAGGGAACATCCGGAAATGAAGTAGCCCCCTTCCCTACCGGAATACGATTTCCGGTTAATAAAATCTTTACGGCTTCCGCCCGGTTTATTGTCGCATCGGGACGGAATGTGCCGTCTGTGTACCCTTTTATGATTTTGTTCTCTTTCAAATATTTGATCGCCGGACCGTAGGTATGGGAACCAGAAACATCTTTAAATATCTGTGGGCTGAAGCTCTGGGATTTTACCTCTCCAAAGTCCCCTTTTGCCACCAGTTTAAATCGATTGGTTGAATCCGACTTCACCATTACCCGCGCTACCCCGTTCTTGAAATCATCTTTAAACAACTTTCGGGGCACAACATCAGTAGAACGACGTGCGGTTGAGGAAATTTCAATGCCCGCCGAAGCGACTAAATTTGCATCATTTATACGGACATTCACGATTTTTTCCTCGCCAGGAATAAAACCCCGATCTGTATCGAATTCAACTTCAAATCTACCACTCCTGGATTTTTGGCGGACTGTTGAATTCTTGCTGCTTGCTAATTTTATTTTTCTTGGGTCTGTGGGAAGAGGCGCAGAATTTGATTTTGAAGCTTGAGGTTTGAAGTTTGAATCTTGAATCTTAGGACTTGTTATAACTTCCGGCTCCTTATGACTTTCGATCGAAGTAATAACCGGAATGGTTGAAGCTACCAAGTTTGGAGCAATATAGTTATTAAATTCCGCAACAAAGTCCATTGGATGAGAAGTATGTTTCCGAGCGTTCCCCATTCCAATTCCTCGTTTCACAGCTTCGAAATAAGAATTCAGCCCGGCCGCTTTCACGTCTTTCCACTGAAAAGGCCAGTAGGGATGAAATGGAGCCGTGTCCCGGTCTATTTGAAAGTGCAAATGGGGAGTAGTGGCAAAGCCGGTTTCTCCGGTCTTCCCTATGATCTGGCCGGCTTTTATTTCCCGGCCTTCTTTTACGTCTATTTGGGAAAGATGAGCATAATTTGAGAAAAGCGTTGTCTTTTTTCCCGAATTATCGGGATCAGGAATTCCCACATGGGCGATGGAAATATATTTTCCAAAGCCTGTTTTTTGATAGTCTGTCCGATATACTACTCCGCTTGCTATGGCATAAACGGGCGTCCCTACGGGGACTTTTATGTCCACTCCGGTGTGAGATCCGCTATTTTCCGATCCGTCGAGCATATAATTCCCGAGATTTGGAACCGGATAGGTAATGTAGGCGTTTCTTTGGCTTTTTGTGCTGGTGTTCCAGTTTTTTCCTTTTTTTAAATCAGATAAACGATACGGCGGTATGTTTATCAGTTTTGATTTCGGAAGCTGCGCGTAAGCCATCTTTCTTTCCCGATCTGAAAGCACTACCCAGTTCGGCACTTTTTTTATCGGGAATTCCGTCCCGATAAACTCTGTCGGGGTAAGTTGGACTAAGCTCGCGCGAAAATAATAAGCGTATTCTTCAAATAAATCTGACGCAACATAAGAAAAAATAATAAGTAATATCCATATATATTTTTTCTTTCCTTGAAAAAAATCTGCAAATTTCTTATTTTTTCGCTGCTCCGCCGCCCCTTCATGATGAAGCGAATGAGGAATATGACAATAACCGGAACGCCCTTCTTCCTTTCTTGAATTTCCAAGCAAATTGCTTCGAGACATTTTTTAAATAAAATAAATCTCTCTATTTTACCAGATTTATGCGGTTTTTTCAAATAAAAAGGTTAAAATCAAGGAATAAGTTGCAAGGAGTAGGAAGATAGATACAAAGATTGACAGGATGCTATTTTTAAAGACAATTAAAGCGTTCTTTTTTGAACCCGAATTTTTATCCCTAAAGATGAAAATTCGAAAGGAGGAGGTTACGGAGTATTGGAGGTCGTCCGCGTTAGAGGGCTACCGGAAATACGGAGTCACCTCCGACGAGCAGGCGTAGCTCAGCTGGATAGAGCATCGGTCTTCGGAACCGAGGGTCACAGGTTCGAATCCTGTCGCCTGTACCACGTTTCAATTTTTGAGAAAAAAGCCTCGTTTTCGGCTTCAGCACTAGCTTCCGAGAGTTCGAACCTTCGATTCTTTGAGGCTAGAAATTGGGTTGCGAGTAGCCAACTCCCAAGATCAGTAAAACCTATGAGAAGCCTGTTGTTGCGGATTTTTAATGATTTCACTAAAAGTTCGAAGCTTTCCCTTCGCCTATCCAATGAAAGGTTTTTAAATTTTTGAGAAAGCAATGCTCCAATATTCATAAAACAATCCAATGTTTCTTCATAGGAATCATCTTTAATCTGTTCTGCCTGATTTATTTGTCCCAGCAAAGCAGTTTTTTGTCGTTTGAATTCATTCTTCTTTCTTTTCAAATCCGTTATATCAGCTTCATCAAAAAAATCATCTTCCATAGCTCCAATATATTGGGTATTCAATTTTTGAATTTTTTCATCGAGCTTTTGAAGTTTAACAATAAATCGCTGTCTATCAGATTGGTTTGATTGTTGAATATTTATCCCAAGCTTTATCAATTCATCCTTTATTGTTTCAATAAAATGAGGGGACACTTTCATATTCTCAAAGATCTTTTGAAACATATTCAGCAAATAATCTTCCCGAATAGTTTTTCTTTTTCGATCCTCTACAACAAAGTAATTATCACATTTCCTATTTTTACATTCGATATAAATTGAGCCTTTTTGTTTATATGGAGAAAGAAATCGACCACAGCCACATTTTATTTTTCGGGTAAAAAGATACTCATGCGTTGTGTCCCCCCGAACCAACCGTCCATGCATTCTATCTTGAACCCTTTCAAAAACATCCTTTGATATGGCTCTTTCATGTTGTCCGATAAATACTTCCGGAGTATCTGTTTTCGTTCTGCCCCAATGAATTTCTCCACAATAAAAGGGGTTTTTCAATATTGTTTCTATTGTTGATTTCGTGACACGCTTCCCTGTTTTTGTTGTCATTCCCCTATTTCTCATTTCTTTACTCAAAGTATAAAGAGAATAATTTCCAGTATCATAAAGATCAAAAACCTGTTTGATAAAACCAAAGTTCTCATCAGTTAGTTTTTTGCCTTTCCCCCCTGCTTTATAGCCTAAAGGCGGCGATGTTGGATATAAGCCCCTCTCTAAACTGGATCTCATCCCTCTTTCAACATTTTTTTTGAGGTTTCTTATAAACTGAGTAGCCATGCCGAATTTTATCGACAATACGATTGTATCAGTGTTTTTATCGTATATTTCGTGAGGCGTTTTAATTTCTTTTAGAATTTCATTTTGAAGCATGTGTGACAAAGTTGCTCCATCAATCATGTTTCGAGCTAAGCGATCGGCATCCCAACACAAAACCCCTTCAGCCTTTCCAGTTTCTATTATTTTTACCAAACGCAAAAAACCCTGACGGCCAACTTCTTTTGCCGAACGCTCTTCTGTGATTTCTTCTTCAATTTCTATTTTTTGCTTCTTTGCTATGTCTCGAAGAATTTTGAGTTGATCATCAATTGATTGTATTTGCCTATGTCTATCTTCACTTGATTTCCTTGCATAAATTACATATTTCATTTTATCAGTGGGATGTGAAAATTAGGACTGATTATGATAATTATTTCTTATATATTTTCGGAATATTTATGAATTTTTTGGAGAACTAAAAGAAAATCTTTTAATTGTTTCAAATATTCAACATCAACCGAGATTATTTTTTCAATTTTTTCACTATATCGGAATTTCAATAATTAGTTATTTTTGAGTTTTTTGCCGTTAGGCAAA
>CAYVJW010000134.1:0-4543 GCA_964451885.1 uncultured Candidatus Peribacteria bacterium
CTCTCTTCGCCAAAAAACAAAGGGATCCTATTTTTGATACTGGATAGTTACAAAAAAACTATGAAAGAATCTATGACGTCCTCGGTGCAGGGTATCATTCTATTCCGGGAAAAGCGTCCACGTCTGTCCACTTCAAAGGGAAATATAACATCGATGGCGGCAATGGAATATTTTGGATGAAGATCAGCGCATTTTCTCCGGCAGGACAAAGACTGTAACGAGCGAACGAAGAATCGCATCCCGTGACAGGGTCTCCAAAAAGGGACTCTGTCACAAATCATGTCAGACATAATTTTATGTATTTTTGTATTGATCCAAATTTTTATGTGCATGCATGAAAATTTGAAACGAAGAAAAGCTGGTGCCCCCGCCAAGAATCGAACTTGGATCGCCGGTTCCGCAAACCGATGTTTTTCCATTAAACTACGGGAACTCTCGTCGGAGGTGACTACGTACTTCCAGTAAATTTCTTACAGAAATTGACTTCCAGTACTCCGTAACCTCCTCCTCTCGAAAATTCATCTTTAGGGATAAATTTTCGGGATTTTTTAGAACAGAAATTTAAAATGAATTTGACTTTTTAGGTAATATGTATTAAGAATAAAGAATTAAATATTTTTATACTTTTTACTTCAATTTCTTGAAATATCTCCCAAATTTTACTACATTCACTGAAAATAACAATTCCATGAAGAAAAAAATCGAATCGGCTTTGACATTTGACGACGTACTTCTTGTTCCGCAGTATTCGGAAACATTACCGAAAGAAGTATCGCTCGAAACAAATTTTACCCGGAACATACGGTTGAATATGCCGCTTGTATCGGCTGCCATGGATACCGTCACGGAGGAGGAAATGGCGATTATTATGGCGCTTCACGGAGGAATCGGGGTGATTCATAAAAACTGTACTCCTGATCAACAAGCCGCAATGGTGAAAAAAGTAAAACGCCATGAGAGCGGATTTATTCGTGAACCGCTTGTTTTAAGCCCTAAACATAGAATTTTAGACGTGATTGCCATCCGCGGCCAACACGGATTTAAATCTGTACCGATTACAGAAGACGGAACATTGAATACTAAAGTAGTAGGCCTTATTTCCAGGAATGATTATCTTTCAAAACATGCGGACTGTTTTATTTCTGAACGCATGACTTCTATAAGAGAGCTTCTTACTGCAGAAGAACCAATAACTTTAAAGAAAGCTACAGATGTTCTGGGAGAATCAAAACATTCTAAACTTATGGTCTTAAATAAAAACGGAACCCTTTCTGCGCTTCTGACCCGAAGGGATTTGGAAAAAAGCGAACGGTTTCCGACTTCCGTAAAAGATAAAGATAAAAGGCTCTTAGTTGCCGCAGCCGTAGGGCCGGCTCAAAACATGGAAGAGCGCGTGGAAAAATTAGTCGGTGCGGAAGTAGACGTACTCGTAGTTGATACTGCCCACGGCCATTCTAGGGGAGTTATAGAAACCGTTAAATACATAAAAAAACACTATCCTACAAAAGACGTGATCGGTGGAAATATTGCTACCTCAAAAGCCGCAGAAGCTTTAATAAAAGCAGGAGTAGACGGCATAAAGGTCGGAATCGGTCCCGGATCTATTTGTACTACCCGGATAATTGCCGGCGTCGGAACACCTCAACTCTCCGCCATAATGAATGCCGTAGAAGTAGCCAAAAGGCATTCGGTGCCTGTAATAGCCGATGGAGGGATAAAATTTTCAGGCGATGCGGCAAAAGCCCTAGCGGGCGGAGCCAACTCTGTAATGGTCGGCTCTCTCCTGGCCGGTACCACGGAGTCTCCCGGAGAAATGATCTATGTAGACGGCCAGACTTATAAGTATTATCGGGGCATGGGATCAATAGCGGCCATGCTGCAGGGAGGAAAAGAGCGATATGCCCAGGTAAATGTAGCCAACGAAAAACTCGTCCCAGAAGGGATTGAAGGAAAAGTGCTCTACAAAGGATCGGCAAAAGCCGAAATTTTCCAACTCTGTGGAGGCATCCGAAGCGCCATGGGATACTGCGGTTCAAAAGACATCCCGACTTTTTGGGAAAAAACAGAATTCGTAAAAATTACAGCCTCAGGCCTTCGTGAATCTCACCCCCATGATATTTCGATATTGAAGGAAGCGCCGAACTATCGGGGATAGAAGAAGTTTGTAAAATCTTCCAAACTATTTATTGGATTTGAATCGAACTTAAAGTACTTAGCATCGCATCTCTAAAATTAGTCGCTCCCGTTGCCCGAAAAAACGATTTCTCCGTTCTCGGCCAATTAATAATCAACCTATCCTCTTCCTGTCTTTCTGTAGTTTCCCGAGGCGGATTTTCTACACCAATAATTTCTATCCAAAAGTGAACATCATCTTCACTGTTAATTTTCTGCTTTGCAGCACCGAGCCGGGTAATAGTAGTTTCACTCGGGCCAAAATTCCGAAACCAATACCCGAAAGGAAACTTCATAGAAAGCTTGTAGTATTCACTTTCATAAGGATACGCCCGTTCATCAATAAGATTAACAAAATCCTTAAGCGCCACAGGTACAGGTTTAGAAGCTTCCTCAATACCTTCCGGATCAAAATTAACCTCTTCTTCACTTGTCCGCTCGCTCGATTGTCTGCTCGCCTGTGCGTCTCCTTCATTCCTTTTATTCATTCTTTCCTCCATTATTAACCTGTCCTGCGAAGTTTTAACGTAGAGGGATTCTTCATTTTTAATTTTTAATTGTCCCCCCCCCTTGGCTCTCGCCTTCTCTGCCTCCTTTTCCGCTTCTACTTTCAAATCTTGCTTTTTAGCTTTCAGTACATTTTCTTCTCCCTCCAAAAATGAATTAAGTAGCTTAAAAAAAGATTTTTTCTTCTCGAATTCTTCAAAATTGTGTGTAAACACAAATTTATACTTTTGATTGGAAATGTTGGAAAAAAGAGTGATTTCCTGTCGTTCCCGATCAAATTCATCAGTAGAAATATCTTTTATTCCTGTCAGATTGGCAATAAGGACATTCGGGTCAATCTGTTTATCTTTTTTGGAAAGTTCCAGTATCGAAAAAGTCAAAAACACACGCCTGGCTGGATCGTTTTTATCCAAAAAATAAGCCGTTCCATCCGGGGATAGGGAATATTCCCAATTTTTAGGATACACAAAAGTAAATTTCTTTGTCAGAAACCGTGTTTCCTGTTTTTCCGGTTCTTCAGTTTTTGCTTCTACTCCTTCCAATCGAATAGCCTCCACCCAAAAAATTTCCCTCATTTTTTCCGCGCGCCTTACTCCATTCACATTAACCTTCTGTCCCTCAAAATCCGCAAGCTGAACGATTTCGGAAGCAAGATAGGCCGCAAGTTTGCCGTCTTTTTCCAGCCTGTGTGTAGCGCTGGTGGCAACGGAAACAGAAAAAGGAAATATTTCTCCGGAAATTGTTTCTATTTTTTCTTCCGGCAACCGGATAAAAGGATCTTCCCGTTCCGGAAAGGAACAAGAGGTCAAAAGCACGCTGAGGCCAAATAAATACCCAAAAGTAATTTTCGGAAATTGTTGCATCGAAGGAGATTATTATCAAATTTTGATTTAAAAATCAAGTTAATTTTAGTCAATTATTAAAAACTGATATTTCCAAAAACTCATGACAATCTGTCCAAAGTTGGGGGATAAAAACCTGAAGAACAAAAAAGTTGCGCGAGAATAGGTAGTAATGAAAACAAAAAAGAAACACCTACGGGTAAAAATAATAGTGGAAGATGAGAATGGGGAGATACAAGAAAAACATGAAGAAATAGCGGTATCAGAGTACAAAAGCTACGATGATGCGGAGGACCGGATCATAGGAATCGAGCAAAAAGTAGGCCGTTTTCTGAGAGCCGAAACCGTAAAAAAAAAGAAACAGAACAAGTGGAAAAGACTGTGGAAACAAATAGCAAAGTTCTTCGCGATGGGAAAAAAAGACTCCAAATAAACGACCAATCTGGGAATTGGAGTTACGAAAGACAACGTGTGGTATTTGCGACAAGAAGTTGTTAATTCTACTGTTGAGCACTTGACTCAACCCACTGTATTGCCAGTGGTTTCCTACCTCAACATGCGCAATCGGCAACGGTTGGGTGTGAAGCTTGAGGGACAATGTAACCCTGACAGAGCCGTGAGGTAATGTCGATTCTGGAAGCACAATCCGGTAGGGTGCTAGGAACGGATGGTAGGAGAAACATCTGTGAACTGCCAATAAACGTCGTTACGTTGAACAAGCCAAATGTGCTGTTAGGCTTGAGCCAAAAGGCAAGGGGTATGGATAATGTGCTGTTCCATCACATTACGCAATTGATCATTCCCCCGGCGAACAGGCAGTCTCTAACCCATCCTGTAAAATTAACAAAACTTGGTAAGCCCAATGCGTTCCATAAACACAATATGGAAACTCCCTCGTGAGAGGTAGCGATAGCGCAGTGGGTATGGGATTTCGGAAAAAGCAAATGCCTCCGTGTAATGTGGAGGAGGGAGTGATAAATTTGAAAACGAACAACAAAGGTGTACAATGAGAAAAGCTTAGC
>CAYVJW010000135.1:0-4541 GCA_964451885.1 uncultured Candidatus Peribacteria bacterium
TTAAATACTAGCTTATCTTTTTGTATTTTGGAAGTTATTTTTTATAGTTTCCTAATTTCGTTCTTCTTCCTCCATATCCATCTGCCGAATCTTTTGGTTTATTATTTATCCTTATTGTGGAAGGCAAAAATCCTTCCGTATCTTCAGGGTTTATTTTTAATTTCTTTAAAACTTCTTGAAGATTTTTCACATCTTCCGAGTATGCTTTGGTTAAGGCAATCGGTAATTTATCAATCAAATCCGTAATCCCTTCTGCCTTCTCGGAAACTTTTTCTTTCTTTAGAGGAGAAGTGTCAGGAGCAGGATGAAAAAGCATGATAAAACGTACGGATTCGTTTTTTGTGCCTTCATTTCCTGGAAAACAGATTAATTTTTTCATTTTATTTGAGACGAAATCCTTTTATATTACACTAGATTGGTCTTTTTGTCAAAATTTATTTGACATTTCTACTTCAATTATTATTATCTTTTAGATGGCTCAGGATTTAGAAAAAAAATTACTGCATCTCCGAAATGACCGGGATGCTAGTTTTTTTGACTTGTGTTCCATTGAAAATGCTGATGAAAAAGATTTGAAACTGATTTTTGAACTTGCCCGGGAATTTCGTAACACAAAAACTGAAAAGCTTTCTTTGGGGCGAGGGTGCTCCATGATTAACGCTTTTTTTGAGAACTCTACCAGGACACTGGCTAGTTTTGACCTCTCGGGAAAGCATCTGGGGATGGATACGAGTAATGTGGGAAACACCAGCTCTGTAAAGAAGGGGGAGAGTTTTATTGATACGGTTGAAACTCTTGCGGCGTACAACATAAAGGTTATCGTAATAAGATCGAGGGAATCCGGTATTCCGGAAATGGTGAGGAGGCATGTTGCCGCTAGTGTCATCAATGCCGGGGACGGATGGCATGAACACCCTACTCAAGCACTGCTTGAGGCCATTACCATGCTGGACTATGTAAAACAGGAAAATCTGGAAGGAAAAATCGTAACGATTGTGGGAGACATCCGCCATTCTCGGGTTTTTGGTTCACAAGTGCGAATATTGAAGCGCTTGGGAGCGAACATTCGTGTAGCGGCTCCGAAAACCCTTGTTCCAGAAGAGGTGGAAAACTTTGGCATTACATTATTTAATAACGTAGAAGAAGCGCTTTCGGGAGCAGATATCGTATCTACCCTGCGAGTTCAAGAAGAACGCGGAGCAAAAGGATATATCCCAAGCCTCCGAGAATATTCCAAGACCTTCGGAATAAGTGAACGAAGATTTAAACTGGCAAAACCGGACGCGATTCTCATGCATCCGGGGCCTGTAATCCGAGATATAGACGTACACTCGGCTTTGGTGTCCCGACATCCCCGATCTCAGATTCTCCGGCAGGTAGAAAACGGAATGGCCGTGCGAAAGGCTGTTCTTTGGCTGCTTGCGAAACGATTTGATGGAAAAATAAAGAAATATGAACTGCTTTAAATAATGAAAACTCTTCTTATCAAAAACGGCCGCGTGATTGACCCGGCAAATAATATTGACGAAAAACTCGATCTTTTAATCAAAGACGGGAAAATCGCGAAAATTGAAAAGAATATTTCCGAAAATGCTGACGAAATTATTGATGCCAAAAACCTGGTTGTTACTCCGGGGCTGATTGATATTCAGGTGCATTTCCGCGAACCGGGGAGGGAAGATAAAGAAACTCTGGAAACCGGTTCCCGAGCAGCTTTGGCTGGAGGAATAACCTCTGTAGTCACCATGCCGAATACTACCAAAGTAACCGACAGCCAGGCGGAGGTGGAGTTTGTCCTAAAACGTGCGGCTGAGCTGGATTTGATTAATATTTTCCCTTCCGGAGCCATAACCAGAGACCAAAAAGGAGAAGGTTTGGCTGAAATCTGGGAAATGAAACAATCGGGAGCTGTTGCGGTAACGGATGACGGTGTGGATGTGCAGGATGAGGGGCTTCTTTTACGGGCGATGAAATACTGTAAGACGCATGATGTATTACTGATGAGCCATTGTGAAACAGATGACCTGACAGAAAGCGGTGTTATGCATGAAGGATGGGTATCCACACAGCTCGGTCTGCCGGGAATTCCGGAAGTATCGGAAGATTTGGCGGTATGGAAAAATATCCTGCTGGCTGAAAAGTCAGGTGCACGGCTACACATCTTGCATAACTCTACAAAAGGATCTATCGAGGCAATCCGAGCGGCAAAAGCCAAAGGGCTCAAAAATATCACCGCGGAAGTGTCGGTGCAGAATTTCGCTCTCACGGATGAAGAATGCCTCAGGTACAATACCAATGCCAAAATGTATCCGCCTCTTCGATCACAAGGACATGTGGATGCTATCATCGAAGGAATAAAAGACGGAACCATCGATGCATTCACCACGGATCATGCCCCGCATATTGAGCCAGATAAAATCAAGCCTTTTGAAGACGCGGCCTTCGGCAGTACGGGATTGGAAACGAGTTTTGCGGTGATGAATACTTATCTGGTGGAGAAAAAACATATTTCTCTTGCTGAGGGAATCAAAAAAATGACTGTTGGCCCGGCCAAAATTATACGCGTAGATAAAGGAACTTTATCTGTGGGGGCGGATGCGGACATTGCTCTCTTTGACATAAACAAGAAATGGGTTATGGATTCTGACAAAAGCCAGTCAAAGGGGAAAAATTGTGTGTTTAATGGGAAGAAATTGAAGGGGAAGGCGGTGTGTGCGATTGTTGGGGGAGAAGTGAAAATGAATATAAAATGACTCAACCTCTGTTAGCTACCTACGATATCCACAAATCCTATGATTGGAACTATGAAAATGGGCCGGTTTTTAAAGGTATAATTCCCAAGCGAAAAATCCATTCCCGGAAAATCAAGCTTTTTGATTTTGAAATAAATTCCCCCATCGGCGTTCCGGCAGGGCCGCTATTAAATTCCAATTGGATAAAACTTTACGCTGAACTCGGGTGGGACATTCCTGTTTATAAAACGATTCGTAGCGTAAAACGACAGTGCCACCCAAATCCAAATTGCATCTATGTCAGCTCTCACAGGCAGCTGCAGGATTCCGATGTTGGTGGGCGAATAATCGAAGTTCCGGAAGAACCTTCTTCTCTGAAAGAAGTGAGCATCACTAATTCTTTCGGTATGCCTTCGGCAAATCCTGAAAAATGGATGGCAGACATTGAAAAAGCGAATTCTTATCTCTCTAGAGGGCAAGTGATGGTTGTTTCGGTCGTCGGAACTCCCGGAGAAAGTAAAAACTTAACTGAAGATTATGCTCATTTGGCATTTTTGGCCAAGGAGGCCGGAGCGAAAATCATCGAGGCGAATTATTCATGTCCGAATGTTTGCAGTGGAGAAGGGAGTATTTTTACCGATCCGGAACTTTCCGGCGAAATCTCCGAAGCCATTCGAAAAGAAATCGGCAATACGCCATTTATGATTAAAGTCGGAAATTTTTCGGATATAAATCTTATGGAAGCCGTAGCAAAAGCGAATGCCCCTTTCGTTGACGGGATTGCCGGGATCAACACGATTCCCATGAAAGTTTATAACGAAAAAGACGAACAAGCCCTCCCAGGTAAAAGCCGACTTACAAGCGGCATCTGCGGAGCAGCTATCCATGATATTTCACAAAAATTCACCGAGAACCTGGCGGCTATCCGAAAAAAGAATAAATATGATTTTATTATCTGTGGTGTTGGAGGGATTATGACGGTGGAGGATTTTCAGGAGAGATTAGAGGGGGGAGCAGATATTGTTATGTCGGCTACGGGGGCAATGTGGGATTCTTTGATGGCGATGGAGTATCATAACTCGTAATGCCGGGATTATTTGGCCGGTTGTGCGGGCAATCCTAAAGCAAGAGAACGAAGATATTTAGAAATTGAAGCAAAACCTTCTTTATGCGCTTTTTTTTCAATCTTTATTTTTTCTTCTTGATTCACCCGAAATCGCAAAACCGCCTCTTTTTGTTTTTTGGCTTTCTGGTATTCCAATTCATCCAGTATCATTTCCGGTAAGGCTGTTAACAAGCCTGCCAAGTCTTCTTTTAAATATTCCTGATTAATCAAACATCCATCACAGTGAAAATAAATCTTCCGTTCGTCTACTTCTTGAATGGAGTAGGGATATTTTTTATTTTTTACTACTACGTAACCTGTAGGATTATTTTTCATTATGAAGCAAATTATGTTTTTTAAGAAACTTCAAAAGGTTGCTTTTATACTCTGTTTTACAATCATTATGGTGAACCGGAAAATCAATAGCCCATTTTCCATTTGTGAATCTACAATGACTACCTTTCCCCGGACGCTTTGAAAATTCGAAAAATACTAAAATAGTTTCTATTTCTGAAAAACGCATGTTTTGTGGACTTTTTTCAAGTTTATTAAGCAGTTTTTTTATTTTTGGCATTCCGGCTACATTTTATATTTTTTGTGGCAAGAAGTCAAGCTTGAGAAAATTATTAAAAAGTGAAAAACTGTGCTGGGGCAAAGTTCCATTTTGATGTGATGTGTTGAGAAGTAAACTGATAAAAATATAA
>CAYVJW010000136.1:0-4540 GCA_964451885.1 uncultured Candidatus Peribacteria bacterium
ATTTTTTTTATCCTCTTATTTATAACATCAGCGCTGTAAAAAAGGAATTACCCATAAAGTTAGAATATTGTTTTTTAGTATTTATTTTTCTGGGTGAAAATAGTACTAGCAAATTGTGTAAAAGTCGGAGGAACGGAGACTTTTGCATAATTTACGTTCATAGAGGTATTCGATGAGAGTTCAAAAGCCTTCCAGCCTCCTAAAAGAGCTGATAGTAGGCTTTTGGACTCGGTCTATCGCAATTTTCACATACACTCAATTTTTGCCGAAATGTAAAAGAACTCGTTTTATGAACTAAACTTGAAATCTATCTTCAAAGAAAATTTCAAACTGTGCCGTAATCTTTGTTCAATTTATGGATTTATACTTTTTTATAATTGGAATCTTCCATCAAAAAAAATGGATAATTGGGCTGCTATCATAGACCAGTTTTTGATAGGTTTTTCCCACTTCTTAGTAATATCTCTTTGTGCTAACCAGAGCTTCTTTCTGAGAGCTGTTTCGTGAGGAAAAATTACAGTTGTTTTGGTAACACTTCGGAACTGACGGTTCAGGTTCTCAATGGAATTATTGGTATAGATGATTTTTCTTATCTCCTCCGGGTAAATGAAGAAGGTGGAAAGTTCTCGAAAAAGTGGGTAAAATTTCTTCAAATAAGTGGAGTGACGTAGAGAAAGCGCTTTCATCAATTTTTTTCAAAACTATATAATCTAAAAAAACTTGAAACCTATAAGAGTATACAGTATACTATGTATTGTGTATAGTTTTGAAAATGCAAACTCGACAAAAGATATTAAATTTTATCCGATCAAATGAACCTGCAACAGCACATAAAATGTTGGAATCTGTTGATATAAAGCGTCCGATGTTGCATCGTCATCTAAAAAAACTCCTCGATGCAGGAGAAATTATAAAAAATGGAACACCTCCAAAAGTATTTTATCATTTAGGAGGTTTGAATTCAGATTATGTTCCTGACGTATTACAAAAATATATCGATAGAAAACCCTATTTGCATTGGTGGGTAAAAGATCAAAAGAAATTGTCACTTCCTTCTGTCGTTTCGGCTATTTTGAATTATGGAGATTTTTCGGATGTGCAGTTTTTGATCAAAACTCTTGGTACGGAAAAAGTAAAAATTATCTTTAATGAATTGTTAAATAAAAGAAACGATTTTCGTTCGTCAACTATTCATTTTTTCACCCTGTATTTTAATGCACGAAGAAGTACTATCTCCTGAACAAAAAAAACTATTTCCCTTGCTTCGTTTTATGGGGCATAGATTCTTTTTAGCTGGTGGGACAGCGGTGGCTTTGTATTTAGGACATCGAACATCTATTGATTTTGATTTGTTTACTCAAAAATCAATAAGTCATATCTCACTTGATCGAATTATAGCAAAACAGGGTTATCGAATAGGGATGGTCAAAGTGCAGTCGGGAGATGAATACACGGTTTTGATCAGCGGCGTAAAAGTATCTTTTGTAAGTTATCATTTTTCTGTTTTGCCTGAAACCAGGTGGAACAATATTATTTCGCTTCCCTCTCTTTTGGATTTAGCGGCAATGAAGGCTTATGCCATGGGGAGACGTGGTAAATGGAAAGATTACGTGGATATGTATTTTTTATTTCGTGAGCATTTTTCCCTTAGTGAGGTGTGTGAAAGAACCAGAGAGATTTTTGATGGCAGCTTTAATGAGCGTATTTTTCGGGAACAGTTATGTTATTTTGATGATGTGGATTTTTCTGAGGAAGTAGATTTTATTGGGGAAGATGTCTCTGAGGAAGAAATAAAAAATTTTTTGACTAAAATCGCTATTTCCTAAAAAATTGAGTACATGCAAACTTGGATTATTTTTGGCTTGATATCTGCTTTTACTTTGGGGATTGCGAATCTTCCCCAAAAAATAGCTTTGGGAACTATCAGTCCTTTTGCTTACGGGATTTTGGTTGGTGGAGTGACTATTCTCGTTAATCTTTTACTGCTTTGGTGGTCAGGGGATTCGTTGGAGCTTGGGGCCAAAAAAGAGTGGGGTTATGGACTTTTGGCGGCGATTGTTTTTGCGATAGGGGCTATTTGTATATCATTGGGATATCGCAGTGGAGCTAATCCCGCGGTTTTTCCAGCACTTTTTAATATGAATACTTTGGTGGCGGCTATCGCGGGAGTGGTATTGATGAGAGAAGGACTCAATGTGCCGGTGTGGCAGGCTGTAGTGGGATCATTATTTGTGGTGATGGGAGCAGTTTTGGTTACAATGGAGATAAAAGTTTAAATCTTAATTTCTAAAATAAAAAAAACATGCCAGAAGTTTTCATTCAATCCGCCATTTTTATTGCTAGCCTGTTTGTTCTCATAAAGGCTTCTGGGTATTTTACTGATGCTGCAGAACGGATTGGTTTGGCTTTTGGGATGCCGGCTTTTATTGTGGGGGTTACCATTGTGGCGCTTGGGACGTCCCTTCCGGAGTTAGTTTCTTCGGTCATTGCAGTGGTGGAAGGGGCATCGGAGATCGTGGTGGGGAATGTTGTAGGTTCGAATATTGCGAATATATTTCTGGTGTTGGGGATTGCGGCGATTATAGGTAAAAAATTAGAAATTTCTTATGAGTTAATACATGTTGATCTTCCGATATTGATCGGGTCGACTTTTTTGATGGCGGCTACGATTTGGGATGGGGTGTTTAATTGGCAGGAAGGGATTCTTTGTTTAGCTGGTTTTTTAGTTTATTTACTTTATACTGTGCGTTCGGAGAGTCAGGTAGAGGCGGGGAAAGGAAAAAAGGAAAAAATCGTGAAAAAAGTGAAATTGGGTTGGAAGGTTTGGGGAATGCTTTTTGGAAGCGCTGCTTTTATTTTTTTAGGAGCGAAATATACGATCGATTCTATTATTGTACTGTCAGAAATAATGAATATCGGAAAAGAAATTATCGCGGTGAGTGCTGTGGCGTTGGGTACGAGTCTACCGGAATTAATGGTGACGATTTCTGCCGCGCGGAGAGGTAATGCTGAGATGGCGGTGGGGAACGTTTTGGGATCAAATATTTTTAACTCCTTCGTGGTAATGGGTATTCCGGCTATTGTGGGGACTTTAATTATTCCCAAAGAGATGCTCACTTTCGGTTTGCCGATGATGATTATGGCGACGTTTATGTACTTCTTTACCACGCAGGATAAGCAGATTACCCGTTGGGAGGGGTTAATACTGTTGCTTTTTTATGTTTTCTTTGTGGGGAAGTTGTTTGAATGGTTTTAATTTCTATTTCTCAAAAAAACATACGGAAATACAAAAATCGCTCTGAAAATTCTTTTAGCTCGAGAGGGTTGGAGCAGCAATCTCCATAGCCATTCCAGTCCCATGGTGCGAAATCCTTTTGGGGCGCGTTTTATTTTTCCAGAAACAAAATCAAAAGTTCCACCTACTCCCATTGTAGCTTTTACGCTTGGGCATTTTTTTACGTTACGGGAAATCCAGAGTTCTTGTTTTGGGCAGCCATATGCTAAAAACAAGATATTAGGCTTTGAACTATTAATTTGTTCAATTATTTCTTTGTCATCTTTTTTTTGCGGTGAACCGGGGGTTGCTCCTACGATATTCAGGTTTGGATATTTTTTTTGAAAGACTATTTTCGTTTGTTTAGCAATTCCATCCTGTCCTCCTAACAAAAAAATACTTTTATTTCTTTTTTCAGCGTCCGCGCAAATATCATAAAAAATATCCGAACCGCAAACTTGTTCTGGGAGTGCTTTGTTCCAAGTGTGTTTTCTGATAGGAAGAAGGAGTAGTTCTGTCAGAGCCCTTGAGGTTGACCATTGATACTTCTGCACCATTGCTGCCCATAGTAAACTTACTGAATCTGCCAGGTTTAGTTCGCATTTTTGTAGATATTCTTTCAGTTTCGGATTTTTCTGTGCTTCAAGGATTATTTCAGCATTTGGGGTGGCAGTAAAATTGTGTTGAGTGGTGTTGCAAAATTTCATAAAAACTTTTACTGCTTCTTTTCTTGTAACAATGCTAATGGGGATATCCAGGATTTTTATTGTTTTCATTTTTCCAGTGGTGGAGCCGACCGTGCATACAGTGAACTTTTTAGATGTCTTGCTAACGATGGCAAACACCGTGAGAAAGCAGGATTTAAAGGGAAAAATCACAAATACACGGAACAAAGTTTATGCTTTTCAAGAGCAAAAAGTAGTGTAGTGGTTTTGGATTTTCTGCCAATCAAATAAATTTTAAAATTTGTCTTCCCGAAATAAGTATAATAAAAGGTTTTTAATGTAAGTAAACGCTCTCATCCCTTGAACTTTTTGAGACACAAGGAATCACAAAGGTGAAATTGGGAGAGAATTTAACTAATTATGAATTAGGAAATCATAAGGGTGCAGAGTTTGAACATACCAGCATATTCCCAACAAACACTTTCTAAAATTCCACCCTTATTGTACTTCATAAACCCCCAAATCCAAAACTTTACCTCGCTCATTATATTTTACATTTCCGGTTTTAGAATTCACTTTCTCCATACAACTTTTACAGTGA
>CAYVJW010000137.1:0-4497 GCA_964451885.1 uncultured Candidatus Peribacteria bacterium
AAAAAGGCCAAAAATGGCCTTTTTTTAGGTCTTGGGTGTCGAACTTGGGTTAAGCAAACAACTACGTGGCCATTCCCTACGTTCATCAATAGAATCGTAGGATTTAAAACGATTGAGGATGTAATATTCTTGTTTCTGGATGAATTTTATTATTTCTTCTACCCAGGCCTTAGAATATTTGTGTTTAAGGTGGAAATTGGCGTTCAAGACGTTTATTGAAGAAGCAAATGGATGAAGTAAAGTTATTCTCGGATATTTTTGTTCATAGGCCTTAAAGTATGATTTTAGTTCTGTTTCGTCCGTATGAATTGTCTTTTTTAATTGTCGAGCAACAAGACTTGCATCCCGAAAAAACTGATCAAATAGATCAACAAATGTCTCTGTTTCAAACTTTTCCTTATCCCAATAAATAATAGGGTGAATATAGTCGGTAAAATCAGTTTTCTCAAAAATAATCGGAAAAAAGTCCTGAAACAAAAAATGAGGAAAATCAAAAGAAGGAAGATTTTCTCTACTCCAAAGATATTTCTGCCTTAATTGTTCCACGCTTTGTTTTGCAGTCATGTACAATTAGAAGTTGAATTTTTGGCCTTTAATTCCTGAAGTCGTCGCGCATTGTCAGCGATCATTTGTTTGAGTTGTTCCGTACTTAAATGGCTCAAATCATTCTTTGAAACAAGCACTTCTCTTTGCTCCTCATTATAAAATCCTGTCAGTTTTGCGATATGCATTACCGCTCTATTCACAGCTCGGCTATCTGGCTTTGAACCGATAAATTCTCTGGGGTTACCTTCCTTGTCCTTATAAAACTGGGTTTCATTTTTCTTGAGACAATCCAACAATCTTTCAGCTATAAGCCCCCATATTTTATCTTCTCCTAGATAATCCTTAAACTTCTCTTGGGCGGTTTTGTAGGCAATCCCGCCTTCAATAATGTGCTTGGGGTTTCGAGCAGTGCTTTCCGAATATCCAGCTTCCAAAGCGGCTTCTTTTTTATTTTTCCCTGTTTGCAGGCCTGCTATGTATTTTTCTACTTTTGAGGGCTTGTATTTCCTACTTTTTGTAGTTTGTTTTGAGATGGATTTATCCGAATGAGTGCTTTTCTGAACTGGCATATTTGAATTTTATAAAAAAGTAGGACTTTCTTTAGAATAGTCAAAAAGCCTATATTTTCAAAATTATTCTTCGATTGCTTTCTGGTTTTCCCAATATTGCTCATACCTTTCTTCTATTTCTTCCTCTTTGGTAATTTCTTCACTGCTCGCTCAAAATCCCCCTCACTTCCAGCCTCTCCCTCCAATCGTTCCTGATGAAATTTGTCATACTCTTTTTTCGCATGATCTTCGGCTAACTTATGCGAGATTTTTCCTGCATGGTCGAGGATATTTCGATTATTGAGGGTCAGAAATCCATGTAGTTTTTCTAACCAGTCTTTCATATACATAGGAATACGTTGCATGGCTTGTCCTTCCGCAAAGACTAAATACTGCTCCACCAGATTATTCAGCACTCGCAGTTCTTCTTCATCTAGGTAATTTTTGGCAATAACAACATCTTGTTTTCGCACCTTTGCCCCCCTCCAATTCGTTAGCCCCATGTTCGACTTCTTGTGATCAGCTCGATCATGAACAATCTCAGCAGCCGTTTGGCCAGTGATTGCCCAATGCATTTTGTTCTGCACTGTTTTGAAAAAGTTTATACTTATCTCTTGGGTCGGATCATAGTCTACACTCAGGGCATAAATATCGGTTATTTTCCGATAGAAGCGTTTTTCTGACGTGCGTATGTCCTGAATACGTCGGGTGAGTTCTTCAAAGTAGTCATAGGGGAGGTCAGGATTTTTGAGCCGTTCATCGTCCAATACGAAGCCTTTTACAATATATTCTTTCAAGCGTTCAGTCGTCCATTGACGAAAGCGTGTGGCAGTGTGGGATTTTATTCGGTAGCCTACGGAAATAATAGCATCGAGGCTATAGAATTCTGTTTCTCTGGACACTTCTCGGTTTCCCTCTTTTTGAACTATTAAGGATTTCTTAATAGTTGATTTTTGGCTTAGTTCCCCCTCTTCAAAGATGTTTTTGAGGTGAATATTGATGTTTGACACAGTCGTTTGAAACAGTTCGGCCATAAGTTTTTGAGTGAGCCATACTGTTTCGTCTTCCAAACGAACGTCTATTTTTGTTTCGCCGTTTTCAGCTTGATAGATGAGGATTTGGGAGGTGGATTGAGTCATTATAAAAATTTATTAAGGTCATTAAATGAATTTATAGAGATAGAAGCATTTTTTACATCTCCAAACCCATATGCTGCAAAAATAAAATCTACACCAGCCTCCAATGTAGCCTCTTGATCTCCTTTTGTATCTCCAATATAAACAGGATTTTTTAGGCCATTCAGATTAACCAATCCTTTGATTGTTTGTCCCTTTGAGAGTTGAGTACGTCCATAACAATCTACATCCTTGAAACAGTCTCTTAGGCCGCTTAAATCAAGAAACATCTCCAAATAATACTCTTGGCAATTACTTACTAAGTATAAGTTGAATTTTTTGGAGAGCTGAGAAATCCCTTCTAATACACCTGAATAAAATTCTCCTCCTTCATTTTTAATAACCTCAATTTCTGAAAGACTTAAAATATCCTTTAAATCAGGATACTTTTTGATAAGATTAGGAAGCAACATTTGCACACACATGTCCATAGGATTTCCTGTAACTTTGTCTATGTCTTCACAAGAAACACGTTCAGTTTCTCCCAATCCTTCAAGGACTCTATTCCAACCCTTTGCACAAGCTGGAGAGGCATTCCAAAGAGTACCATCTATATCAAAAATAATTCCATCGTATTTCATGCAGTCGGTTTAATTTTAGGAACTTGAAAATCCATATTATCTATCACTAAATCAGCCACTTCATGAGGTCGAAAATTTTCAAAATACTGCCTTTGAGCCGGAACATACTTCCGATTATATATGAGCTTGATCCCTCAAAAATTCCGCAAATTTAGAAGCAATGGATGTTTTGCCACTTCCGTCTATGCCGTTTATACCAACAATGAACGGAATATCTGGTGATTTTCTTTCTAAAATAGCCCTTAGAAGTTGAGCGAAGATGACTCTCTCGTGTTCGTTTATACTTTCTAATATTTCAGGTTTTTCCATAAGTTTATGTGATTATATTTTTCCCCATAGGAATTACTATCCCCCTCCCAAAAATCTTTTATAAAACCCTTCTTTTCATAAAAAATAACGGAGTTCTTATTAGCATTCAAAACCAACTTAGTACAGCCTTTTTCCCGAGCATATTCTTCAATGAGTTTAACTGCTTGCGTGCCAAACCATTTTTTTTGATATTTCCCTCTAATTCCAAACATTCGAATGCCAATAATATTTTCGCCTAACTTATCCAATCTTACCGCTCCAATAACTTCCTCTTTAAAAATAAAAACATGAGGATGATTTTGAGGTATTTTTTCATCAGGATGATCATCGTCATACTCTACATTTGGGTGATTTTCCTCAAAAATATCTACTTTTCGAATTTTATGGTAGGCATTTCTTTCTTTTGGCGTTTCTACCGGTTTTATCAATAATCTTTCAAGTGGTTTTTCATAAAAAATAAGCTCTAACCCCATTCCAAATTCATCCTTCCTTCGGTTTGTTTCTTTATATCCATACTTTTCATAAAACTTTTGAGCAATTTCTTGTTTATCACTTGTATCAAGAATAAGTTTTTTGTAGCCAAGTTTTATAGCCTCTGTTTCAAGTATTTTTAAAAGTTGCCTTTCCACACCTTGCCCTTGAAATTTTTTGTACACACGCATTCGTTTTATTTCCCCTATTTCATTATTAATTTTTTTCAAAGCCCCCATTCCTATTATTTCATCACCTAAAATAGCCACAATAAAAGCTCCTCTGTTCTTCAAATAAACGTTCTCAATGTCCTTTAAGTCCTTATCCAAATTGTTTAATGTTGCACACTCTACATAAGCTCTAGTTTCTTTTAAAGCTGTTACATGCAAATCCCAAACCTGCTCACTATCTTCAAGTTTAAATGTTCTGTAGATTATTTTTAGGTCAGCCATTAAACTAAATCAATAATACATTGCTTATAGCCTAAACTTTCATTATAAAAGCACAAGCGATTACACTCCATTTCAAAACCTTTCCGATGCCTCGTCGAAAAATCCCCCAAGAACTCCCAAAGATCAAAGACACCGAGTTGGTAGAATACGCTGTATACGCTCGAAAGAGTACCGAAGACGACGAAAAGCAAAAAGCCTCCATCCCCCAACAACTCGAACAATGCTTCCACTACGCCGAAAATAACAATCTTCCCCTCAAACCTCGCCCCCTCGACTTCCCACCCGAAGACGACATCATCAGGCAAATCGAAGAAGCCTACGCCAGCACCCCCGACAAATGCAACGAAATCAGAACTAAATCAGGGCTGTTTCATGCTAAATAATTGAATTATATTTTTTAAGTAGTTTATCGATA
>CAYVJW010000138.1:0-4407 GCA_964451885.1 uncultured Candidatus Peribacteria bacterium
CGTCAACGAGTTGCTAGTGCGTAGTGTTTACCCTGGAATTTTGGGCGGATACCTAAAAAACACAAAAGACTTGGTTAGCCTTTATGACAAGCTTCTTCAAACAGACCTCATTGAATTATGAGGTTTTTCGTAATTCACGTAATTCGATTAGAAGAAAAATTTATCCCTTCTGAAAATTATTTTTTTATTTTCAACTTCGAAAGGCAAATTTCCTTCTAAAAAAACTTTAAATTTCTCCTCTAAAACAGACTGAAACTGATTAATGCTTTTGTAGAGTTCTTCCATTTTAAACTCTCGACGTTCCTTCTTGTATGCAGCTTTTAAAATTTCACTTAATTCTTCAATGGGAACTTCATGTGTTCTTTGCTGGCTCGCAAGCGTGATAATGTAATGAGGCACTTTTGTTTTATAGAGACGATATTTAATATCAAGCTCATCTAATCTCAAATTTGGAGCTTTCCAGTAAATCAGGTTCATGGTTTTCTTTGGGTGGAAGAAGTCTTCTTTGTCTTTATTCGGGACAAGTTTGTTGTTGAGGGAGGCAATTTTCAAATCACTCAGCACATGAAGAAAGGTCTGTTCCAATGACTCTTTTTTGTCGTCAAAGTATCTGGGGAATCGCATGTAGTGATATTCTGAAAGCTCCCACGAATTTGAAGTTGTCTTCTGCATTTCGTTTCGATAGAAGCTTCTGAATTTGCTTAAAATGGCGTAGTATCGTTTTTGTTGATGCGGAGGCGTGTTCAGCTGAAATATGAGCGAGTCACTGGCTACTTTTACCTCTTCACTGATTTCGTATGGTTGTTCGTCTTTGGTAGTGTTGAGTTCCTGTTCGTAAATATCCTGAAGGACACTCGAAACATAAGTCATGCAGTCCCGTATGCAGTAATTTCCCCAATCGCTCCAAAACTGAATATCTAATGTGTGATTCTGAGGGAGCATAGAAAAGAACGATTCTTTTTCCTGACAGTCTTTCAGAAACTTTAGGAGAAACGTTTTTACCTCTTTCTGTTCTTGGTATTGTTCGTACAGAACTTCGTCCATTTCATCTTTATAACGACTGAATGGGTATCTCAGCTTTGACTTCTGATAAAGGGCTTTCCCCAAACCGCTTACAAAATCCGGCTTGATTGATTTCAGATTCTTCTCTGCAATTTCTGCCATTTCCGAAATCGTTTCAAAGCAGAGTTTGAAGTGTTTTTGGAACTTTGGATTATCGAAAACGTGAATGTGATAATAGAGAATGCGTTCAATGTATCCCCAGAATTCAGCCTGTCCCAAAACAACCGGACAGAAGTTTGAAAACAGGAAGTCCTCAAACATTGGTTCGTCATAGTTCGGCAAGGCTTTCAGACGAAGATACATTTCTTCGAGTACACGAAGCTGTTCATACTGTTTTTGATTCTTCATAGTCATACAAAAAGGAGCGTACAACAAAAATATTTATTTTCCATATTTTTTCTGGAATAACAGGGTGCTTTGCGCTATTTTAAAGGGCAGAAATAACTACTTGGATTAGGTGGTTTCAAAAGTACCAAATTAAAGTAATTCAAAATCTAATAAATTACTCCCATGAAAAACAAACTAACACAGTCTCCGAGAACACAAAAGGCTCTTGAGCAAGAACGGAATTACATGAAAAAGCAGGTCAATTTGCTTCTAAAAAATGAGGATATTTCAGATTTGTCAGTTGAGCAGGTAGCCTTTGCCCTTTTCTGGGCATTGCCTGAATGTCAGAGACAAAGACAGAAAGATTTTTCTTATATGTGGGACGTGTCAGAACGAACACTTTCTCAATGGAAACACCACCCGAAGATTCAGAAGCTTCGAAACAAGTTCATGCAGAATGTTCTCGTCGAGAAAACACCTCTTGTATTGGAGGCTCTTTTTCAGGCGACTCAGCGATTGCATAAGGTGACAGGATTGGTGGACGTAAAAGCAATACGATTATGGCTTGAATACGTGGAGGGTTGGAATCCAAAGCAGGAGGCAAATGCGAATAACAATTCAGGAGTTCAGGTGGTGTTTGCCGGATACAAGGGGGAAAATCTCAAGAAATAATTGCACAAAATTGCACACTTTTCGAGGGTGAATTTGAGAAGCTGAATTCTATCGTTCCCTGTTCTGTGCGGATAGTTCGAGTTTCGGAATTGCAGTTTTCGGAGAGAGTGTGCAATTTGATTTTGTACCTCAAAAAAGTGCTTTCTTGATTGTCTGTGACGAATTGACGAAGACTTGTTTTTTGAATCAGTAAAAAGGAATACGCTCGTTTTACAATCTGACGTTCGTTGACGAACCGAGGAAGCGTCGTCCCCTCGTCGACGTTCGTCAAAACCGCCTGACGAGGTTTTTTGACTCTATGAAGAAGATAGTCCTCGGTTCGTCAATTCGTCAGGGGAATGTATAGAATGTTTTTATTTTGCTTTGTTCGGTTTGGCTTTCTTCCGTTTAAGAGCTGATTTCTTTTCCCAGTATTGGTCGTAGGCTTTGTCGATTTCCTTTGAAGCGGAGAGGAGTTCTTTTGAGAGTATCTGTAGTCCTGAACCGGAGGTGAACACTGTAGTGTAGAGAAATGGGTCACTGACTCGTACTTTCATGGAGATAAGCGGTTCGTCACAGAAGTCCATTTCTGCCATTACGTCAAAGGTCACGCCTTTGGCTTTGATTGGTTCGAATTCGAGTTGTGCAGGTGTGTTCATTTGCATAAGGAATCTTATTCTGAAAACAGCGTATAGGTAAGCACACTGTTTGTCAATGTTTTTGCATGTAAGATTGCTTATCATGCAGAAACAACCAAAACTTTTCGGCTTCAAAGATTCCTGTGAGTATCTGGGCGTGAGCAATGCTCACCTCTATCGCTTAATAGGGCAATATAAACTTCCTTCTGTGTCGGTTGCTCGGGGGAGGTTGTATTTGGAGGAGGACTTAAATGAGTTAAAACAAGCTCATAAAGAAAAAAGAGAACCGAACTTTTCTTCGTTTTCTGATTCTCTTCGGATTTATGGGTATCGGGCTGCTGCTGAATTTGTGGGTGTTTCGGAATCTCGATTTATTGTGCTACTGAAGAATTACGATATTCCTTTTCAGCAGACTTCGTGTGGGAAGATTTTCTTTGAAGAGGATTTGAGGGCTTTTATGAAGTCAGAGAAGAGGCTTGAGAAAATGAAGCATGGGAAAAGAAAAACTTAGTATTTTGTTTTAGTTGAAGTATATATAGCTGATTTGCAATAAAATAGCTATTATGTGGAATTTTAAATAGGCTTGCTCCTCCCCTGTATTTGGTTGGGGAGGAGCGATTAAATGTCATTGGAACTCCATTATTTCTGTTTCTGATACTTCTCCCAAGCGAGATTGGTAATGCTGGGACTGGCGTCCTCTGGCAGGTCTGTTCGAGTCCCACATTGGGGACACGTAACGTACACATGCGAGCTTGATTCATCGAAGTACGTCAATCGACAAGCCACAACGTCCTCGGGGGTGATTTCAAGCTGCGCTCCACAGCCTTTTCCTCCTTTGCGTCCAGAGCATGTCATCGACATTGATTCCGGACCTGGTTTCAGCACCTTCATGATATTCTCCTAAACCTAAAGTAGGTAAATGGGTACGCAATGAACTTGTTTTAAAGATAGCACACAAAAATAATTTTGTCAAATAAAAATAAATTCAAAATATAGCAAGTTCGAGTTTTGGCTATTTGCTTCTCTCTATATTCAAGATTTACACATTAAATCAAAAACCTTCGGAACAGCCTCAGTCAGCTTATCCCACCGCTTCAAATCCCGAATAACCGAGTTCCACCGGTCTACGTTGTGGGCTGCCATATAGAGCACTAATGGCAACAGTGATCTACTTAGATAGGTAGAGAGCTTTGCTATGGTTGGATTTTGTGAAGCCTTTCTGGGATTAGGGAAAGGGGATTTTTGATTGTTCTTCGAGTTCGGTTTTTTGTAGAGGGGGAGTGGGCACTAAGGGCGATTTTAGAATTCTAAATAGGATTGGTTCAAATGTCTTTTGTAATTGGAAAATTAAGGAGTAGTTTTTATCTCCTTCTTTAAAATTTCTTTCTCTTTCCCTTGAAAATCTACTAAATAAGCATGTTCATCTTCAAATTTTATTTTTCCTCCACCATATTTGAAGTGAATAATCGAGTTGTTAGAAGTCTTAAATACATCCCTTGAAAATCTTTTGTGTATTTCTTCATTCATCTCTGGAAAAGTTTTCTCCCATAATATAGAGCCATCAAGTTGGATACTTCCTTTATTTAGATCTTGCATAACAATAGTCCCATTTCCTTCAGGATCATATGCTAATAAATAATAAAAAACCTCTTCGATTTTGAAGCACTCTTCGAACCAGGGCTGTTTCATGCTAACAAAGCAAAATAAGATTAATTCATTTCGAGAAGAG
>CAYVJW010000139.1:0-4263 GCA_964451885.1 uncultured Candidatus Peribacteria bacterium
ACCTCTTCGCCCATTTTTTGATTTGAAGTAGTTTTATATCTTTTTGTGAAAAAATCATTTGAAAATTTAGTCGAATGTATTTTCTTATTCTCATACAGGAACGAGATTATTTCCCTAAATGCGATAATAGTGTCCTCATGGTCTGTTTCTGGCTCCTCTGCATCTGCCTCTTCTTGTTCTCTTTTTTCTTTTTGTTCTGGAGTTTCTGCAAAGCCTTTAGATGCCTGAACTTCGAAAGGGTTGCCTGAGTCTTCTTTTGATTCTTCTGGTTCTTCGCCTTCGGAACCGAAAAACGTTTTGATATTAGCTGATATCTTTTCTGATTCTGATACTTTTTTCTGCAGCCCAGCTTTCGATCGGGGACTGGAAACCAAATTCGACAATGAACCGTTCGAGGCTTCAAGGAATCCCGTATAACTAACGCTAATCGTTGCAGAGCCATCCTGCTCTAAGTTCAGTTCATGTCCAGAGTAGAAAAGATTAATTAGCTGGCGGCTAGACTCTATCGTTGTTATTTCTTGCTGCTCAAAAAGGCCGTTCCTTGGAACTGAATAGCCCATCACCGCGCCAATACGACAATTCCTAGAATCTTGAAAATCAGAGGCTGAAAAAGACTTTCCGGCGGCATCTGATGTTGCTCCAGAAGACCTGATAACAAACAAGTCTGCTAGGTTAGCGTAGCCTTGTGGCGCATTGAACAAAACAGAAATATTATCTACTTTTATACTTAATTTTGCAGTCAAGAATTTTCTCGAAGCTTCGTAGGGGTTTTTACCAGCTAAAGTTACTGAAAAAGAATTTATAACCGCGGCGGAAGCAGAATAACTATCATCATAATTAAAAGAGTTGGCATCAGGAGTTAGATTATATTTCGAAGTTGTTGGAAAGTAAAAAGGTTTTGGCTTTCTTCCTTCTTCTATCCTGTACAATAGCAATTCCGGAACCAGTGCGGAGATTTTATGACTTTCCAAATTTAGAAAATGTCTATTTAAGTTATTGGCCGTTGCGCGTTTGCTGGAAAACAGCTTCGATATCACCGCTTCAGGTATATATGCTCCCTGTAGTTTTGCAATATTACCGCAGCCTGTGTTTGGAGGCAATAGCGAACTGGGATCCAAGCTATCAGCCTTATCGAACACTGATTTCCAAACCAAAAAAGCTTGCGGAAAATATGCTGGTGTGGTCTTTTTCTTCTTTGTCTTTTTCCGAGTCTTTTGCACCATTAAGTCAATTCTCCATTGTATGCTTGGAACAGCACCTCTTCTAAGGGGAAAGGCACTTCTATAATATCTCCTACTCTACAGTGGTGATCTGTTGGTTTACCGTTGTACCAGGCCAAAACCCACCACAGTTTTGCGTCTCCATAATATTGAAACGCGAGCTTACTCAGTCTGTCACCGATAGAGAATATGTGCTCCCTTTTTTGTAAGTCTTGCCTAAACTCTTCATTCAGAGGACTCCCAAACGTTATTCTACCGCAGTGCTGTATGTTGTTTACTCCCATTTTTGCGCAAAGCTTCTCATAAACATCTTCGCCGTTTCTCAATAGGGTCGCATCTTTATTCCACTCAGACATATATCGTTATACTCCTTTTTCTATTCATTGTTATTGTTTAAAATCTTCCCAGAACTAACAGGAATTGCAGCGGCTTGGTTGTTGCGGGTGGCCACATTATATGGAAAAGAACTGTCCAAAAATTGACCACTAGTATCAGATCCCAACTCTTTTTCGTGTAGAGGTATAAACATAAAGCTCATAGAATACCTTATAGGTACTAAATCCCCAGTCGATGTCATGAAGTGGCCCGAATCAAACTCCGGTTTAAAGGTCACGCCCTGGATGCACCCGAGAAGGCCAGCTTCTGATGTAGTTGATCTAATATAATTTGAGTATCTTATTCTCATAAGTGGGCCTGCCTTTATAACTCTAGAGTTGTTTTCTCTCCCTATGGGTGCACTATACACCGGATATAACATTCTTATTAATCTACTATAATTCTCAAAATTTTTCATTGCTGTTTCCCGGTCTTTTCCCAGGATATCAAAAGAAGTATTTATCCTCCTAGTTGTTGACTGGTATTGTTTTATAGGGTCAATTCTTCCAAATATCTGTTCGTCACTCCAAGCAACGCCATACTCATCGCTAAACGATGTAACAAATGCAGGAAACTCAACTTGGTCACCTGTCGCTATAGAAGTGAACCTAATCATTTGTCCTGTTGATTTTGCTATTTCATCAAAAAATGCCATTTATCGTCTCCTATTGATCGCCAAAAACTTCTTGCAGTTTTTCTACTAAAACTTTAACGAACTTATTGTCTATTGCCTGATTTCCAATCATTACCTTTACGTTTGTAACCTCTCTTGCGCCGGCCTTTGGTACGCGGTCTTTATCTCTTCTTCCACCCGTCTTTGATCGATCGGGCAAGGGCCCTGGTCGCGTTACCTGTGCGGAGGTTTGTTCTTTTTCAAAGTTTCCCTTAATCGTATTGAAGTTTTCTTCTTCTAGAAGACCCTCATTGGCTAGTTTTATTAGACGTCGCCTGAGACCTAAGTTGTTTGTAGCTTTTGAAATTACGGCCATTTCCGAGAAGGTTATACCAGATTCTTTTATCGCTTGATCTTTAATTGTATCAAGAATGGTTGCAGACTTAAGGGGATCCCCTCTGCCGTCTGCAATATCTTTTATTGCCTCTATGGCGCGATCGCGAAGTTTACCTTTTATAACGCCGGTTTGGAGCATTGCAATGACATCTCTGACTTGTGTTTGTTGGGTCATGGCCCTAACAGCTTCACTCACATCTAGGCCCGCGGGCATTGGGCCCATAGTTTTTATGAGTCCACCCTCTAAAGCTTTTCCCCGGAGACCGGCGGATCCAAAGCCGCGGCCTGCGCGCAGTTCGTTTTCCCTTGCATCAACAATCATTCTTTCAGACACATCCATCTGATCTCTTCGTATTATCCTTGTTAATTCTTTTAGTGCTTTTGTAAGATCAGTAGCTGGTTTTTTGAAATCAGAATCACCGAAGGCGCGATTGCCTTCATTGGCCATTTGTTTTTTAACCGAGTCTAAATCACCACCCTCCAAAAATCTTCGAGCCGTATCAACATCCATGCCCATTGCCGCGGCTACTGATTGTAGTGCAAACTTTCTTTCTGTTTGATCGCCGCTGCGGAGGGAAGCTCCAACGTTCTGATCTTTTCCGACTACATCCCTGAACATGTTCATTCTATCCTCTTCGGACATCATTAGGAGCTGCGCAGCAGAAAAAGCATTTCTGCCTAATAGGGCGTTCATTCTAGCGGCCATCTCTGAAGCACCGGAAATTGTATCCATTGGTGTTCCGAATTTACCCAGCAGAGTGTCGACGGAAACACCGGTCTGTGCTGATACTTTTTGTATTCCGACAAATTGTTCTTTTATTTTTCCGAAGTCATATGCTAGGTTTCTAGCAACTGTCTGAAAGTTTCTGGAAACTGTCTCGGGCAACATCCCCACGCTATCTGCAAAAGACTTGATTTGCAAATTTAAACTCTGCACTCCTTCTGCATTTTGGCCAAATGAGAATATGGCCAAGTCTAGATTCTTTTGAAAAGACCCATAACTTAATCCAAGCTGAGCAAGGAGTGCTGACTGAGTCGATAGTTCTCCTGCTAGATTTGATGCACCTTTAGTGGCGATTCTTGATAGCTTTTCAAATTGTTCGAAACCGGTTGTAAGTGCGCGGAAAGCCTCAGCACCGCTTTCACCAGACGCTATCAATAGATCAAGTTCTTTTATTGTGTCTGAAAGGGCTTGCGTCATCGGGCCGCCTTTTGCAAAAGTGGCGCCAGATCTGGAAACGTTTTCTAGTGTCTTCTCTAGTTGAGCAAATCTCTTATTGAGAATTCCTGCAAAATCCAACAGCTTTCCTGTGTCTTTGCCCAGATCTAGAGTCGATGCCGGGCCTAACTTTTCAAGGTCTGCGATACGCTTGTCCAGCTTACCGATCTTTTTAATCAGTTCGGCCTTTGTCATTTCTGTAAGTTTGTTCATATTTTAAAACCCAGGACTGCAGTGGTCCTAGTATAAATAGGGTTTTTTTGTAAAATTATTCTTGATCTTGAGGATTTATATAGTTGATTGTTCTATTAACAAACCAACTTCGTAAACCTATCGGTAAACTGTATGCTTCTGTGAAGGAAAAATTACACTCTCTCATGAGAAAGAATATTTCTTCGTATGTAACTTTTTGAAGATAGTCACTGGTTAATGCGAAAAAA
>CAYVJW010000140.1:0-4138 GCA_964451885.1 uncultured Candidatus Peribacteria bacterium
TAGATTTCTTTAACCGAAAGATTGTTGTTATGGAAGTAAAGTCGATCAACATCAAGGTTAAAGGAAATCTCCGTAACAAGGCACAACCGTTTGATAAGAATGGGAATGCTATTGCCTATCCAACGCTTATTCATATGGCTAAAACACCTATTAAACGTCACATCAAAATTAGAAGCCAGGCTAACCCTTTTGATCCTTCATGGGATGCTTATTTTGAGTCTCGACGTCGTTCGAGTAATTCTTACCACGCTGCTGGGTCTTCATCAGAAGGCCTTTGAGGGGCTTGAGCCGGATGTGGGGAAACTCACAAGTCTGGTTCTTAGAAGGTCGGGGCCCAGTAATGGGTCCTGGCTATTCGGCGGATTTGAGATTGAATTAATTTCTTGACTTTTTCTAAGTTTTCCTAAAAATGTCACCAACAATAATTTCTAACTTTTTTTCACTATGGAATCAGAAATTGCATCTACTTCGGGGGTTGTATTTGCCGTAATGGGAGCTGCTTTTGCTGCCGTATTCGGCGGTGTCGGGTCTTCTATCGGAGTCGGGCTGGCCGGATCAAAAGGCAGCGGTGTCCTTGCGGAGAAGCCTCATTTGTTCGGAAAGATTTTAATTATGACGGCACTTCCGGGCTCTCAGGGAGTTTACGGGCTGTTGATCGCGATTATCTGTTTACTTAAAGCCGGTGTATTTACTGGTGAATCAACCCTGGCCGTAGCGGAGGGGCAAAAGTTGCTCTGGGCGGGTATCCTGATGGGATTTGCGGGACTTGGTTCCGGTTGGTTCCAGGGAAGGATTGTTGCTTCCGGGCTTGGTGCGCTTGCCCGTGATGATTCACTCATGGGAAAAGCTATTGTGCTTTCGGTGATCGTTGAGACATACGCGATTTTTGGCTTGCTGGTAGCTCTCTTGATTGCTAATTCAGTAGGATAATACCAGCAGCAAGTCGCCAGAAAAAATTATTTTATGTATAATTTAAATTTTTAATTTTTAATTATTCTACCCCCTATGTCTTTACAAGATATTCTCAAAAAATTTGCTGACGATACAGCCAAAAAAACAGGTGAAATTGAAGCAGAAATTGAAAAGCAGAAGGAAGAAATCAGGAAAGAATATGTCGAGAAAGAGAAGGAAGAAGTAAACACACAGGATAAAAAGACAAAGAAAGCGCTTGATTCAGTTGACGCAAAGATTCAGTCAATGGCAAGAAGGGAAAATTCCAAGGTACTTCTTGATTCCAAACAAAAAGTGATCGAGAAAGCTTTGGCACAACTCCTGGAACGTTTGGAAAAAGCGGATGATGCGGTTTACGGCAAAATTTTGAAGCAACTTTTTGCCGGTATTACGGATGCTTCCGGCAAAGTCCTGGCTCCTGTAAACAGAGTGGAGGTAACCAAAAAATATGTCCCTTCCGATTTTGAAGTTTCTTCAAGTGATAAGGTCGAAGGCGGTTTTATTTTTCAGTCCGGGCGCATGGAAGTGGATAATTCTTTTCGGAATTTAATACTGTCCGAGTATCGTTCGGATCTTACGACTTATTTTGCGGAACAATTAAAATTGGTCTAATCCACCCCCTCTTTTCAGTACTAATTTTTAAGTACGTGCAATCTATATGGCTATCGCCAAATGGTTAAATGGCTGGATGGTTAAATGATTAAAGAAAAAAATTAAATAAGCTCTAAACTCTAAGTTCTAACTTTTAATCTATGGCAGATCTTTCGTTTGTTTGTGGCCAGGTCAGGGCTCTGGAATCGAAGTTGTTGGATGTCAACCGGCTTGACCGTATGATCGGCGCTGAGACTCCGGAGGATGCTTTTCGGGTTTTGGTGGAGCTTCAGTATTCGGAGTATTTTGATGACGAAACTTCTATTAAAGATTTTACGAAAATTATTGAGCAGGGTTTATTTGAGACAAAACAGTTGCTGATAAACGGTTCCCAAAATTACGGGGGGCTTCAGTTTTTGTGGCTTCGTTTTGATTTAAATAATATAAAACGCGCTTTAAAACGGAAGTTGATAGAGGGAGGCAAGGATTTGGGCGAGTTTTCGGAAGAAAGCGGGTATTCAAAATTAGGAAATCTTTCGGAAACTGATCTTCAGGAAGCCGTTTTTGAAGAAAAAGCTTCGGATAATTTGCCGGATGAATTCAAGGAAGGAATTGCTCTAGCGGAAGATATTTTTCAGAAAAAAAACGAAGAATTCCGGTTTGTGGAGTTTGCGCTTGATAAAGCTTATTTTTCCATTTGTCGGAGAAATGCCGAACAAATCGGGTCTAATTTTTTACGAGACATCCTTTCTTTTTGGATTGATTCGGCTAATTTTCGGACTCTGGCACGTTGTACGCTCGCCCTTCACGAAAAGCTTCCCGCAGAAGCGTGGATAGAGGGAGGGCGTTTCTTTTTTGCCGATACGGAAAAAGTCGAATCATTTGACGATCTGCAGAAGTTTTCTTTTCAGGCTGATTTTTCGGAAACGATAACGGCTATAAACGAACCAGATCAAAAAGAAGAAATTTTGGCAAAAATCGAGCAGGCGGTTGACCGGCGCTACCATACATTTCTCCATGAGGCAGTGCTGGGCGGAGGAGTGGGTATTGCTATCCCCTTTTCGTATTTTGAGCAAAGACTGCAAAATGCCCGGATGATAAAGTTTGTGATATTTGCGAAGTTTCATGGGCTGGAACCGGGGGTTATTTATGAGGCGTTGAAAGAGTTTTAATGAATAATGAATAATGGACAAAAACTTCAAGTTAGCGGTTATCGGTAATGAAAGTTCTGTGCTCATCTTTCGAGCGCTGGGAGTGGATATTTTTCCGGTGTTGTCGTCTGATGAGGCTGAGGATTTACTACAGAAGATTGCTTTCGGACGTTCTGATTGGAAACAGGAAGCCCCTCCTCCTTCTTCCGAATCCCAAGAGATTGAGTATGCGGAAAAAAAGGAAAAGTTGGGCTTGGGAGGTTCAGTCTCATCAGATACTGACTTGGACTATGCCATTGTTTTTGTGGAAGAAAATTATTATAAAGACCTTTCGGCGGAAATAATTGAAAGGTTGACAAAACGCCCCCTGCCAGCAGTCATCCCTATTTCTTCTCCTGATTCAAAAGATAAGAATTTTTCGGTAAAGAGGCTTTCGAGAATTGTGGAGAGGGCTGTGGGGAGTGATATACTGGGGTAATTATTATTTTCCCTCCTTCACCCCAAATACAGCCTTCACCCGCGGCCCTAAAGCATCAATTGCGGCGTGGACTGTGATAGCTATCGGGAGTGACTTGAGCCTGTGAGTGACCAAAACTGCGATGGTCGCTTCTGCAAGGACTTCTTTCGCTTTTTTCGATATTATTTTGTCCGTAAATTTCCCAGCTGCAGTTGTTATTTCATCAATAACTTCTGAAATTTTCCCTTCCTCCATTCCCCATCTCAAAAGCTGAATCCGAATGGCATCTTCGGCTAATATTCTTTCGGATAAATTGGCCTCTTCGGCACTTGGGAGGGATTTCTCTACAATTCTAATTACTTTTTCAGCATTTTTTCGATGCTGTTCGGCAGCCGGATCATCATCCTCAAAAACATGTGCGTGTTCTCGTATAAATTTTTTTACAAAACTTTTCTTAAATCCCGGTTCATCACTATTCGGATCAGCGTCCTCCATCAGCGCTACTACCAATGATTTGGCTTCAATCTCTGAGTACCCTAAATACCTCAGGCATTGATAGAGAGAAGAAATCGCGCTGGGGGCGACAAAAACCGTGCCTTTTTCCCGGGATTCCTTTGCTTTTTCGGCAGCTTCCGAAACGCTTTCTCTAACAAGAGCAATCGCTCCGGCCAATACTCTTTCGCCAAATGTTAAACCTTCCGCTTCTTTCCCGGCATGAGAGGCCAGGTCTTCTAAGCCTGCTAGAGCATTATCTGCCGCTTCCTGCCCGGCGTCAGTTGCCCTACCTGTTAAATCTTCAACTCCTTGGCTGACTTGATAAACAAAACGCGCCAAAGCATCTACTGTTTCTTCTGTCGCTTCATGAGCTGTATCCCCTATTTTCACCCCTAAGCCTCCTAGCTCTCTTCCTAATATTTCCCCTAACGGGGGGGGGCGATTAATCAGTACACACTTAGCAGAATCGGCTTAAAGACCGTATATTATGCAT
>CAYVJW010000141.1:0-4068 GCA_964451885.1 uncultured Candidatus Peribacteria bacterium
GGTGATCAAGATCGCCTTTAAAAAATAAGCATGTCCATCTTTTGGAACATCCTTATTCTGATGAATTATTAGTGTGTTGTTTCTGGGGCACCAAAATAAAAAGTCCTCCAGCTCTCTCAAAAGAGCTGGAGGACTTTTTATTTTTCCTCAAAAAAATCCTTACGACGCAAATTGTGCAAAAAACTCCGCTATCGCTCCGTTTTTCACACAATTTTCTAGTGCTACTAAAAAAACAAAGCTTATATTCGCGATTTAGCGCATTTTTTGAGGGTAAATGATACCTAAGTCCTCCGTAAAAACTGCCTCGAGCCGCTGGCACAAAAATAAACGCCGATTTTTGCAAAAAATAAAATCCGATTGACAGTGTGTTTTTGATGAGAATGTGCTAAAAGTGTTTGAAATAAACAATCATCAATAATTCTTGGAAAAGGTTACCAATATTGATTTCTCGATAATTTTCTTGTACAATGTTAATATGGCACAAAAAGAAATCCAACTTTCCAAAGAAATTCTCGAAAAAATAAAAAACTACACCATCTGTTTTCCTGAAAAGTCGGTGTTTTTATTCGGATCCCGGGTTCAAGGGAAAGCCTCCCCCAGAAGCGACATTGACATTGGGATACTTGCCGGAAAAGATATTTCTTCAACACAAATGGCGAAACTGGAGGATTTCCTTAATGATCTTCCTGTGTTCCAAAAATTTGAAGTTGTTGATTTTGAAGATGTTTCTCCAGAATTTCGGAAGCAAGCGCTTAGATATACTTATTTTTTAAACTAATGGAACCTATCGTTCTTTTGTTTCAGCAATTCCAAGCGGCCTTAAGAAAATTGAAAGAGGCTTGTCTTTTAGAAGAAGCAGAAATAGTACGGGATGGAACAATTCAAAGATTTGAATTTACTTTTGAGCTTGCGTGGAAGTTAATGAGAAGGATTAATCAATTTCAGGGAGTCGAAACAAATACACCACGAGAAGCAATACGCCAATTTTTTCAGTCAGGACTTCTTTCCGAAAACGAATTATGGTTTGATATTCTAAAAGATCGGAATTTAACTTCCCATGTATATTGCGAAGAAACATCCATAAAAATTTATCAGGATGTTAAAAAGTTTTTACCAGTTTTTCAGGAGTTAGAGGCAAATGCAAAGCAGTTTATTGAGGACAACAAAAAGGGCTAAAAAACAATGCCATCTACACTCTTTTGCCAATCTGTGATCACCAATGAAAAAAATATCCAAAAATCGATGGGGTTTGGCGGGGATAATACCTGCGATAAGTCGAGTCTTTCGGACTCGACTTTGTTTCCGCCGGGGAGAAAAAGCCAAGTCAAAAAGACCTGGATTATCGGGGGTAGTTTTAGCGTTTCTGTGTGTTGCTATGTTTCTAAGTAGTAACCATGCATATGCTGCCGATACAATTCCGGCATTGGAAGGGGACTGTGACGAAACACCTGCGGGACATTTCTATATAAATACAACAGGGGTGATTTTTAAGGATTGTTGGTATTGTCCACATGGCTATACCGGCTATCCTGGGATAACAAATTCATGCGGAATTGAGTCTGCTTCGGAACAAATGTTATCTCCACCTGCTAGAGGAGAATCTGCGGAAGACATGATTGTCGGCAACGGAAAAATGGTAACAGAAGAATTTTCATTATCGCCTTTTTCCGCCATAGATAATACATCTATATTTGATGTAAAACTAATTCCAGGGGATAGCGCCAAGGCTATTGTTCACGTAGAGGAAAATCTATTGAAATATGTAAATTTGAAAACGGAAGGCTCCACATTAAATATTGGATTTGGTTCAAAAAAGGCAGGAGGAGAAGAAAAAAAAATTGAAACAACGGAAATTCCGGTAGCAGAAATATATTTAGAACCAAATACCCTCACATGGTTTGATAACAGCGGAGTCGGAGATGTCAGTGGAGAAGTAAAAACAACAACATTGCGTATTGGAAATTCCGGTACAGGCGACATGAGCCTTACTATAGAGGCAGAAGGAAATATAAACTTGGAAGGGTCTGGGACAGGGGATTCTAATTTTACTATAAAGAAAGCAAAAACAGTAAACGCGGAGGCTTCTGGTACAGGCGATATAACCTTAAAAGGACAGGCAGAGACAAAGGGGCAATTAAGCGAATCCGGCACGGGGAAAATCAATGATTCCGGAATGGTTTATTCAGAGAGTTCAGAAAGCAACGAAACGAAAGCTTCCAGTGTTCCCCAGCCTTCCACAAAAAAAACAAAACCAATAAAAACAGCCCCCACCTGTCCGGCCGGAAAAAGATGGAAAGAAGACAAAGGAGCTTGTGAGAGCATGATAAAAAAAGGTGAATGTGGAGAAGGCGGTTTAGGGTACTGCCAGGATTCCAGCGGATTCGGCTTTGCATGTGATTCCGGAACTTCCCGGCTTTACGGAGAAGGAGAAGACTGTCCCTCCGGAACACTCTGCTGCATGAAAGACGGTATCCCGGGCGGCTCTTGCGGGGAAAACGATGCCGGGATTTGCATGGCGGCATCGAGTTTTAAAGGGGACGAAGGATGTCCGGGAGGAATGGTAACCAGAGGGCGCAGTTGCCCGAGCAGCTACTGGTGTTGTAAAGGAGAAGGAAAAAAAAGGCCGAGAGAAGAAAGACAAGTCGGAGAAATCCCCGGCTTCCTAAAAGACAAAATCGATCTCGGCCCTTCCCCTAAAAAAGGTTCGAAAGCCGCCGTAAGCGCTACAAAAGGAACGCCTCTGAATTTTTCTGTCCCTGTGAGCAGCGGGAAAGCAGGAGCTTATACTTTTACGGTGCTGGAGGTAAGAGACGGGGAGGTTGTTATTCAAATCAAGTAAGGAAAAATGAAAAAATTATTTAAAAAAAGATGGTTCTCAATATCCAAGTCAAAAAGACTTGGATTATTGAGGGGAGGGCAGTTTTTAATGATCATGCTTATTGTTGGCACAGTTTTATTACACGCAAATGTGGAAGCTGCTGCGCTTCCACCCTCAACCGGCCCCCAAACCATCACCGTCAAAGAAGGAGCAACCGAAAAAGTAGACCTAGACGGAGACGGAACCCCGGACATGTCGATAACATTAGACGAAGCCTACCCGGACGAGGATTATGCTGATATCAGCTTTGAAGTAATAGCCGAGCCGAAATCCGCTGAATCAGCGTCTTCTGACTGGATTGACCCGGATACCGGAGAACCTTTTACAGGAGATGTTGAGTTGGAGCCACTCGAACCATTAACACCCCCGCCTTCATCTACAACCCTACCTCCTTCCATAATACCGGAAGTCAAAGAACCGATAAGCAATTGTCCCGGCGGGACGGTTTTTTGCGGAGGGGGAATTGACAGGGGGACAGAACTGACAAAGCAATACATTGACAAAGCCATTTACACGGGATTCGATCTAAAACAACTGATGATTGCCTGGATCCGATTCCTCTTTCCGATTGCCGCCATCGCGGCCGTCATAGCCCTGATATGGGCAGGATTCATGTATATAACCGCTTTCGGAGACGACGCACAGGTCGATAAGGCAAAAAACATTATCATCTGGGTTGTGGCTGGGATTATCCTGATATTGGGAGCGTTTGCTATCGTGAATACGATTATTGGGGGGGTGGTGTAGTCAATTCCCCCCGTCGGAGCCTCCGATCACGGACTCCGACGTTCGCGAAGCGAAATTACAGCAAAAACATTTAGCCGGATTTCATTAAAAACAGACAAGATCCCCATTATATCAACAATCCGGCGTATTTCTTCCAGGGAGCTATTGGGAAATATTTTATTTTCGGGAGAGCTCCAAACATTCGGAGTAGTGGAATCCAACACGTCCATGAAATCACAAAAAGGTTCGGAAAATTGCAATTCCCGAAAAACCTCCCGGTCTGTCTTGTTCGGCAAAAAATATTGTACATCCGCAGGGGAAATGACGAGCTGTCTCATGTTTTGAAGCAGTTGCACCTTGCTTGCATTTCTGTCCCTCGCCCAGGCCTTTTCCAGGGCTTCAACAAAAATAAGGGACTTAGAAATAAATAACTTACCCATTTATTAGAAATGAGTAGAATGAAG
>CAYVJW010000142.1:0-3984 GCA_964451885.1 uncultured Candidatus Peribacteria bacterium
ACAGGCCTGGTTTTCTTGTGACTCATGACGTACTTATCGTTTTTCGGTTAATATCGTGCACGGGATTTCGTTTGACTTACGTTGACTTTGTTGAGCAAATCTGCAACCACATAATTTATGTACTCAGAACCGTTATCTGAGTGGAAATTAAAAACTCTGTACGGACAGATTTGATGCATCAATGCGAGGACTTTTCTCATGTACTTCTCAGAGATTGAAGGAACACAGAAAACAAACTCAAATTGAGTTACTTCATCAACCATGTTTACGAAGTACATGGCTCATCCCTCTTTTTATTTGGAACCCTTTTCGGGTATCATTTTCGATTAGAATTGGATTTTGTTTCAGGTATCATTTTCGATTGGACAAGACTTTAACTTTTATTTTAACATTTTTTTGATTAGAATTCCAGTAGTATGAAAAAAGAACTTCATGAGCGCCTTAACGTACTGCAAGAAAAATTTTCAAAAATAAAGCCTTCTTTGAACCTGGAAGAAAAACAAAAAGAACAAAAAAGTTTTCAGTCTCAAATGGAGGCATCCGGTTTTTGGAATATCCATGAAAAAGCTCAGAAAATATCGCAAAATGCCGCCCGACTGGAAAAGTTTATCGGGAAATGGGAAGCAATTGAGAGCGGACTTTCCGACCTTGCTGAATTAATTGAAATTTCTGAGGAAGCAGAAGCCTCAGAGCTGGAATCAGAGATAGAAAGCCTTGAAGACCAGTTCCGTGAAGCTGAAAACGAGCTTCTGCTCTCCGGTGAATTTGACTATGGAAATGCGATTCTTACTCTTCATGTAGGAACCGGAGGACAGGACGCGGAGGATTTTACGGCTATGCTACTGAGGATGTACTTGCGATTTTGTGAAGCAAAAGGCTTCAAAACACGAATACTGGATGAATCCCCCACGGAAGACGGACTGAAATCAGCTACCGTTGAAACACAAGGGGATAAAGCCTATGGATGGCTCAAAACCGAGCAAGGCGTACACCGCCTTATCCGGCTCTCTCCGTTTAACGCGAAAAGATTACGGCAGACTTCTTTTGCAAAAGTAGAAATTCTTCCTGAGATTGAAAATGATAATGCCATTGAGATCGATTCTAACGATCTTCGTATTGATGTTTTTCGAAGTTCCGGATGTGGAGGACAGTCCGTCAATACGACTGATTCTGCAGTACGAATCACTTACCTTCCTTTAAATCTCGTTGTTACTTGTCAAAATGAAAAATCACAACTTCAAAATAAAGATGCTGCTATGAAGGTTTTAAAATCACGCCTTCTCAAACTCAAACATGAACAGCACGCCCAAAAGCTGGAGGAGTTGAGAGGTGGAAAAATTGAGGCTAATTTCGGGTCACAAATTCGGACTTATACCCTTCAACCCTATAAACTGGTGAAAGACCATCGGACTAATTATGAGGAAACAAATCCGGACAAGGTCTTTAATGGGGAATTGGATGGGTTTATTGATGCAGTTTTGAGAGGAAAAAAATAATGAAAGGAGTTCATTACTCATAATTCACTTATCACCACCCTTCCACTTTCAAACGGGAATTTTTGTATTTTTAGTTGTAAATTCTTAAGTTGAATAAATTTATTATTCAATCCTTCAAAAAGTTCCCGGTAAAATTTTTCCAATAATCTAAACTTCCGATCTCCTGGAAAGTTTTTTAAAAATTCATAAATTGGGAAATAATCTACTGTATCGGTGATATTATCTGATTTTCCGGCTTTTTCCGTGTCAAATTCAAAAGAAAAGGAAACCAGGATTTTTTGTTTTTTTGCACGTTCTTTTGTAGTTACGCCGAGGCAAACTTCAAGTTCGATGTCTTCCAATAAAAAATTCATTGCCAAAAAACTTGAAAAAAAGAACAAAAACAGGTAAAATATAAAGATTTATAACTTTTAAATCAAAATATTATGAACGACATTGAAATCGGTGCTGCGTCTGTGGGTATTACTGAAGTTGCAAAAAACCTTGGGCTTTCCAGGAAATATTGTTCGATTTTTGCCATTTTTATTGCCGTAGTGCTGGCGGTGCTTTCTGAAATTGCCTATGGCAAACATCCTATCGGCTTCCTGGAATATGTAACCACTTTCTTCTTTACCACAATTCGAGGAATAATCATCGGTACTTCTGCTACGGGACTTTATTCTATGGGAGGGAAAGTAATAAATAAAACTACCAAAAAAAATGCGAATTCTAAGCTTGAGACTCACTAGATCACAATTTGTGAAATATTTGAGATGCAAAAAATTCGGAAAGCCCGCGCCGGATAAAATCGTTCTTCACCATACTTGGAAACCAACAATTCAGGCGTGGAATGGGGAAGAAACAATACAATCTCTAAAAAAACATTATGAAAGCCGCGGTTGGTCTGCCGGACCGCATATTTTTATTGCCGATGACGGGATCTGGCTTTTTACCGATATGAAAGAAGTCGGAATTCATGCGGGGCTGGGAAATGCCACCTGGAAAAAAGAGGGCAAGTTATATGGCGGGTATAAATGTGAGAGGGGAAAACTACAGGGATATTCCATCGGCGTTGAAGTGGTGGGGAATTATGATGAAAAAGTTTGGGAAGGAGAAACACTGAAAAATGCTCTTTTTTGTATTTCCGAATTACAAAAAAAATTAGGCATTTCGATTCGAAACATCATGTTCCATCAGGATTATTCTCAAAAATCCTGTCCAGGAAATGCCATAACCCGTGAATGGTTTAAAAAAAAGTTAGCCGCGTTTAAGTCCGGCAAAAAGATTACTCACGAATATGTGTTCCAATTTTCTCCCGAAGAAGCTAAAAAAGCGATAAATCTTGGATTCCTGGAGCAAGTGGATTCTGAAATGAGGGAGATTGTGGCGATCGGATTAGTGAGAGTTTATGAGAAAATAAAGAAAGAGATGAAAAATTGAGCCTGTAAAAAAGGTTCAACAGCCCTGAGGAACTCTATTGAACCAACTAAAGTTTCACTTGTCTGGAAGATTATTTCTTCCTTCTCTTCTTTTTCTTATACACCACATGCAAGGGATAAAACTCAAAATAATCTTCCTGATCAAACCAGGCGCATTTAATATTAAAGAGACGTAAACCTGTCAGGCGTAAGGCCAGGGCTTTAAAAAAAAATGGTTGGAAAGGAGAGACAATGCCATTCGAGACAAGAAAAAAACAACTTTCGTAATTATTGATGCACAAAGTGTTAAAAACACTGATACAGCAGAAGAAAAAGGTATGATAGAGGAAAAAAAGTCTCTGGCATTAAACGACACATTGCTGTAGATATGCAGGGGCTTCCTCACGCCATAGCGATAACTACTGCGAATGTTACTGACAGAGATGGTGCACTTATTGTGTTTGAGACACACAAGTCGGCTCTGTCTGAAGTGAAGAAAGTACTGACGGATGGCGGATATACCGGAGAGAAATTCGCACAAGGCGTGAAAGACATTATTCAAGCTGAGGTTGAAGTTGCAAAACGAAATGAACGAGTCTGTAAAATATTTTGCGCTTGAGAACGACTCTTTTAATCGCCCGTTCTGCTTTATTATTGGGAGGTCAAGTAATTTTGTGTAAACTGGGTATTCAATAAAGTTAGAATATTGTTTTTTAGTATTTATTTTTCTGGGTGAAAATAGTACTAGCAAATTGTGTAAAAGTCGGAGGAACGGAGACTTTTGCATAATTTACGTTCATAGAGGTATTCGATGAGAGTTCAAAAGCCTTCCAGCCTCCTAAAAGAGCTGATAGTAGGCTTTTGGACTCGGTCTATCGCAATTTTCACATACACTCAATTTTCGCCGAAATGTAAAAGAACTCGTTTTATGGAGACTGTAGGATTTTGTGTGTAAACAGGTAGAATAAAAAAAAATAATTTTTAACCCAACTTCAATCATGTTAACACAAAATCAAAAATCAGCAATGTCAGCTTCCTGATATTTCCAAAAACTCATGAGTCAAAACCATAACAAAGCTTATCAAGTAGGC
>CAYVJW010000143.1:0-3939 GCA_964451885.1 uncultured Candidatus Peribacteria bacterium
AAGTCCGGTTCTTAGAAGGCTGGAGCTCAGCAATGGGCTCTGGCTATTCGGCCGATCACAATTATTAACTTCTTGTTTTTTTTTGACCCATTTTCCATTTTGGGTATATTTTTGAGTTAAGGTTCTCTGAATAAACAAATATAAATGGAATCCTCGGCCTCCGGAGAAACAGATCCATCCGATCTTAGCCAGGAATTACCTAACGAAAAACGTGAGGAAGGTAAAATTTTGCCTGATAATTTCTCCTTTCGTGCCCGAGCTAAAACTATTGAGACACTGGAAACCCCCAGCGCTGAAGTAGATGTTTTAGTGCTTGGATGCGGAGTTATGGGGGCGGGAACAGCGCTTGATGCGGCAAGCCGGGGGCTTTCGGTTGTCGTCATTGAACAGAATGATTTTGGAAGCGGTACTTCAAGCAAATCGTCCAAAATATTTCACGGAGGAATAAGATATCTTCATCAGAAAACTTATGGCCTCGTTTTTGAGGCGCTTAGAGAAAGAAGCCGACTTATTGAAATTGCCCCCGATCTCGCAAACCCTCTGCCGTTTGTATTTCCTATTTATCGTGAAGGCAAGCAGCCTCTCGAGGACAAAGAACGAATTTCGTATTACGCAAAAACTTTTCCTGCTTTAGTGAAAAGCATTCTCAGGTGGACCGTTAATCCTGCATCAGAAGATATGATGAAGATGGCTAAATATCCCGGGATGTTAAAAATATCCATGATGCTGTATGATATTCTGTCTTGGATTGGAGAACATTTTGTGGAAGGGAACGGCCGCATGAGAAGACACCAAATGCTTAGCAGAGATGAACTGATTCAGGAAGAACCATTTATTAAAAAGGATGGGTTGGCCTTCGGTGCTCGATATTGGGATGGTTTTGCCGCCGCAGGAGACGTACGGATAACCCTTCAAACCATAAAAACGGCACAAAAATACGGTGCCAAAGGTTTGAATTATTGCGAGGCAGTTGATTTTATTTATGGCGATAACGGAAAAATCCGCGGCGCCAGAGTAAAGGACAAAATCACCGGAACAGAATTTAAGATTCAGGCAAAGAAGGTGATAAACGCATCGGGGCCATGGGTAGATAAAGTAAGGGGACTGGCAGGAGCACGAGAAAACACTCTCCGACCTACCAAAGGCTCTCATATTATTGTCACCCGTGAAAAACTGCCGGTAAATAATGCCATCGTGATGGAGGGAGCGGACGGGCGGCTGGCTTTTATTATTCCCTGGGACGAGCATGTGATCATCGGTACTACAGATACTGACTATCAAGGTGATCCGGGAGAAGTAAATGCCTCCAAAGAGGATATTGCCTATCTTTTAAAAGCCGCCAATAACTATTATCCCGATGTCAATCTCGCTCCTGATGACATAATAAGCACTTATGCCGGCCTTAGGCCTCTCATGGTGCCCAACAGGAATGTCGAAGAATCAGCGACTTCCCGGGAACATTCGATATCGGAAAGCGAGGACGGATTAATAACTATTGCCGGGGGCAAATTAACCACATACCGGTCTATGACAAAAGAATTAATGGACAAAGTGGCCAGTTCTCTAAAATCAGAATTTGGCATGAATGTGCCAGAATCTTCAACGGACAAAATCCCTCTAAAAAGAGGACTCACAAAAAGAATAGATAACAAAGATATTCCTGAAGATATCAGGCAATATTTATTCAAATTTTACGGTAAAGAATGCGAGCAAATTTGGGAATTAATGAGGCATGAACCTCAATTAAAAGAAAGATTAGTGGAAAGATTGCCGCATACGTTGGCAGAAGTTCGATATTCGGTAGAGCATGAGCAGGCCATGGCGTTAAGTGATGTTCTTATGAGGAGAACGAATATATTCCTAAAAGCCGAAGACCAGGGTTTGGCTGTAGCACGGCAAGTCGCGGAATATATGAAGGGTTTGATGGGAAAAGATGAAACGTGGGGGGATGAACAGGTTGAGGTGTATGAGCGGGAGGTGGGGAAGAGTAGGGAATGGAGAGCTGGGAAAAAATTAAAAAACTAATCTCTAATGCCAATCGAAAAAAATGTTCTCGACAGCCCTATTAAAAAACTCCCTGAAAAATGGGAACAAACTATCACAGAAAAAAATTTTGAATCAGATAAGAATGACGAAACGACAAATCAAACCGTCAATGACACACGGAGATCAATGGAATCCACACTGCAAGAATCTCCCGAATTCAGGGGCCTGGCCGAATACATAAAAGCAAGTGAGGAAGCTATAGAAGCTTTGAAGCAGGAAGACGCCAAAGAAGTGGCAATTATTCATCACAATGACGGCGACGGCATAAGCTGCGGCGCTATATTGAAGGCCTCTTTGGAAAGAGAAGGATACAAAGTCAAAACGATAGTTCTGGAAAAGGTATATAAGGAAGTAGTGGAAATAATATATGAGCGTATAGATACTCCAATTTTTTTCACTGATCTGGGAGGAGGAGCTGCAGAAGAAATAGCGAGGATAAATATGGGAAAAAATTTAACCATCATAGTGGATCATCATCACACGGAAAGAACTATCACTCAAATGGAAGCGAGTGTCCACAACCTTAGTTCGGATGCGTTCATTCCCCACAGCGGAGGCGGATGGACTTCCGGATCGTCAATAGCCTGGCGTTTTGCTCAAGTTTTAAACGAAAAAAACAGAGCCCTGGCACACTTGGGAGTTATAGGTGCTGTTTCTGACAAACATGATGTAAGCGGGAAGCTAACCGGATTAAATCGAGAAGTGTTGAAGGTGGCTGTAGAAGCGGGCGATGTGAGAATAGAAAATATTGGCGGCCGAGAGCAATACACGCTTACCCGGTTTGGCGAAGAAAGCCCCATAAGTCAGTTGGCGGATGAGGTAACCCTATTGGGATCGATTCAATTATACGATGACGGAATAAAGCGCGGAATGAAGATTGTTGACAGGGGGTACAAATCCTCGGATATGGAAATAGTGGAAGCAGCAACAAAAAGGCAGACAAAAGCATTTGACGCCTTGATGCAGGAAATGGGAAGAGAACATACAGAAAGAGAATATATCTGGTGCGTGGATTCGAAAGAACACTTTAAGGGAATGGCACTTAAACTAATAGGAACGTTTTTAGGTTTTGTCAGAGACGGCAATCTTGCTTCTCCCGATAAGTACCTCATTGGGTTCCAAGATATTCAGCCGGAAATATTAAATTTAGGGAACGTAGGGGAAGGATTGGTGAAAGTATCCGGACGCCTTGGATTAGAATTATCCCGACAGGTTGATGCCAAAAAAATGCCCGGCTATTCGCATCTTTTTCATGAAGTGGCGCGAAGATTATGTCTCTCAATGGATGCTTTCCATAATAATGCGGCCGCACTGGTGATAAGGGCTGATCAGAAAGAAGAGTTTCTCAATACTCTGCAACAGGTCATTTCTGAAAATATCCCCGGACAAAGCTTGGATGCGTCTCGTGATGTTTCATCTATTCCCCCTTGTTCCGATTCTGAAGACGGAAAAATTCATCCTAAAATACTGGAGCTTGCCCAACGCACTGAGGCAATACACTTGGGTGCTTTGGTATTTGATATCGACAGAACCATCCTACCTGATGAAATTACGCCTCTTCATGGAGACAATTTGGAAGCGATCGTCGAGGCTTTGGAATCAGGGGTTAAGATTGTGTTACTCAGCGGTAGCCCTTATTACCAGGAAGTGGAAGTAAAAATTTACGATTCGCCCGAGGAAGATGCCCATACCATCCAAAAAATCAGTTTTGACAAAGAAGCCATTCAGGTGCGGTGCACCACTCCAATACAGGAAGCCTTACGAAAAAGAGGAACAGGGCGTTTTATCGGGAATCTGGAAATTATAACTGTTTCCGGAGTAGAAAATGCGTCTTTTTCTTATGACGAAGAAGCCAAAAAATACAATGAAGAATTCCGGGTAAATCCTCAAAAG
>CAYVJW010000144.1:0-3935 GCA_964451885.1 uncultured Candidatus Peribacteria bacterium
CAATTTTTTATAAATCTATATAATGCAAATCTGAGCAAACTTGAACATGTTATTTCATCTCTCACCCTTAGTGTGCATTTACTCGATAGTATTATCAAATTTCCGTAATGAGTTACTTAACCAACATCCTCCTCTCCATAAGTGCAAAAGCCGTTGCATTCTGGGCCATCGCGACCCATGTTTTTTTGGAAGGCTTTGTCGTTATTGGCGGAACAAAAGGATACATAGTACTGGCTGTGGTATTCGGGTTTTTAAATACTTTCATAAAACCGATTTTAAAAATCCTGACTTTTCCGATTCATCTTATAACACTCGGTCTTTTTTCTTTCATCCTAAACGGAATTTTATTATGGCTGACAAAAGAGGGGGTCAATTTTTTCGAATTTGCCGGAGTAGCGGTTCAGATAGACGGATGGATTGTTTATCTAGTGGCGGGGCTAATTTTAGCGGCTCTAAGTACGTCGTTGCAATGGGTGCTGGGAAAATCATAATTAGTTCAGTTCGCATTTTTCCTCTGCAGCACCACTATAATACTTTTTATAAAAATCATGCCGTCCAACCACAGGTTCCAGTTTTTTAAATAAAAAAGTTCATATTTCATTTCCTCTTCAAAACTAAGCCCGGATCGCCCGTTTATCTGAGCAAAACCTGATATTCCCGGCTTTACGGAAAGCACCCTCCTGTCTTTTACACGATACCTTTTTACTTCTTCTGGCAAATGGGGACGAGGGCCGATCAAACTCATTTCTCCCTTTAAGACATTAAAAAGTTGAGGCAGCTCATCTAATGACCATTTTCTTAGTATTCGCCCCAGTTTCGTTATACGCGGGTCATCTTTTAATTTAAAGAAAATGCCTCCCTCTCTTTCATTTTTGTGAATCAAATCCTTTTTTCTTCTATCTGCATCCGACACCATTGTCCGAAACTTTAAGCAGGAAAAAATTTTCCCCTTTCTCCCTACTCGTTCTGAGCAATAAAAAATCGAAGCAAAAGGATCAGATATCCAAATAAGAAGGGAAATCATCAAAAAAATGGGCAAAAGAACCATAACCGCTACACTTGAAATGAATATATCCAGTAAAGATTTGATAACCCTTCCCCATCCGCGAAGAGGCGTATTGAGAAGGGTTAGGACCGGCAGATTATTTATGGTTGAAGCTTCCACGGCCGCTAAATCCAGGCCCAATTCATCGGGAATCAGTCGAAATTTAATATTCGCAATATGTGAGATTTCTACCAATTTTTTAGTAGTTTTTTCGGAAGGGTTCTCGGTAGCTAATAAAATTTCTTCGACAAGACATTCTTTTATAATTTTTTCTAAATCTAAAAAAACACCTAAGATTTTTTCTCCGTGAAAATGCTTATTAGGTCGTGGTTTTTCCGTCAGTATACCGATTATTTCATAATCTACCGAGTCTTTCAGGTGAGACAAAGCTTTATTTGCAATCTTTCCCGATCCCAGAATCAATATTTTCCGACGCCCGATTCCGCGCCTCCGAAAACTCCACCGAATAACACGGAGAAATATTCTCCCTGAAAAAACCAAAAAAACAGAAGCTATCAAGGCTCCCCCAAAAATAAACCGGGAAAAGAAAGTAAATTTTGTAAAAAAGAAAAAAACCAAAATTAATGCCATTCCTATGGTCAAGCCGGAAATGAGATGAAACAGTTCATCCGTTATTTTTTCATCAGCTCCAAGCTTATACCGTCCGCTAACGGCAAGTACAAAAACCAGAAAAAGGGTTATCTTATAAGACCAAACAGAAAAAAGCTCAAAAGGAAAAAAAGTAACCGGCGTTTCTAGCCCAAAAGTTTCAAACCAAGACATTCTTACAAAATAGACAAAAATCAATCCTGTAAAAATCATCACCCCGTCACTCAGAATCCGGAAAAAAGCAAAAAGAATTTCAGATTTTTTCATCATTACAAGGAGCAAGAAACAAGGGGCAAGAAGCAAGAAATAAGAAAAGAATATTAAACATTTGTGAGTATTCCTCAATTTTTTATAAATCTATATAATGCAAATCTGAGCGAACTTGAACATGTTATTTTATCTCTCACCCTTACTCCTTATTGTTTTCGCCTTACGGCTTGTTCCTTACTACTTACCCCTTGTTCCTCTCCCAAATCAGGAATTTGTTTTTTAGATTTCACCAGTCTTTTTTCGGAAGAAGTTACTTTTATGTCAGGATTTGAAACAAAAATTCCTTTTTTAGTAATCTTTTTAATGCGATTGTGCCGAATAATTCGTTCTACTCCAAAAAACCAAAAACCGGATTTTACAGTAAGGCTTAATATTCGAGGGGAAATGGTATCAAAAACAAAATCAACTACTTTTCCTAATAATTTTTTCCCACAAAAGACCTCTGCCTTCAAAATAGGAATCTCTTTTTCTAATATCTTTTGCAATCGAGGTAATTTTGAACAGTCCATAAGGGATTGCACATCGGTAATTAAAACCTTTTCTTCGGTCCATTGAAGTATATCTTTCGGGGAAATAAGCTTAAGCCCTTCCGGGGCTTCAACCCAAAAGGCTTCAAATACGCCTGTTTCGGGATTTATCACAAAATCTATGAGACGCGCAACAGGCATTTTGTCATCAGAATTTTTTGCAAAAATCCAGGTTTTGTAGGAGTCAAGGAAGGAAGTAAGCATGTTATTCAATTACCAATTTATCAATTAATTTTTTAATCCCAGCTTCTATTATTTCCGGAATTTTTACTTTTTCTTCTTCGGAAAAATTCATTAAAACAAAACTTTCAGCCGGAATATTTTCTTTTTGAGGATTTGAAATACCAAACTTTATTCGTGGAAAATTCTCCGTACCTAATCGTGTAATAATAGATTTTATGCCATTATGCCCTCCCGAGCCGCCGCCCTTTTTGAATTTTATTACCCCAAAATCAAGGTCAAGGTCATCATGAAGAATGATAGTGTCTTTCGGTTCTATTTTATAAAAATTTTCAACCGCTGATACACAGTCTCCACTCAAATTCATGTAAGTTTCCGGTTTGCACAGGATTACTTTTTTTCCAAATATTTCTCCCTCCGAAATTTTTCCTAAAAATTTATTTGATAACTTAAACTCTGGAAAATCAAACTTTTTTACCAAAGCCGCCACGGCCAAAAACCCCAAATTATGCCGAGTAAAGGCATATTTTTCCGGAAAGTTGCCAAGGCCTGCGATGAGCTTCATTGATATTGAAGTTAGAAGCTAGAATTTTGAATAATAAAATTTTATTAATTTTAAGTTTTGAATTTCTTGGTTGCCATTATAGCATATATCAAGCTTCATTAACTGATAAAAATTTAATAATCTTTTCTTTTTTTTCTGATGCGAAACGAAAAAGTCTATTCAACCAAAAACATATTTTCCCTGATAATAATATTTATAACTGTTTTTTGGCTTTTGTTTTCACTGGCAAGCTATTGGCACAAAAGTTCAAAAATCCAGGCGGAAATTGACGTTATTCGAATAACAAACGAAAAGAAAGTAGCTCAAATCGAAGAAAAGAAAAAGGATTTAGAGTATTTAAAAACCCCGCAACGGATTGACAAGGAAGCAAAAATGCAAATGGGAAAACGTCAGCCGAATGAAAAAGTGTTGGTATTTGTAGAAAAACAATTAAATGTTATTTCTTCTCCTACAGAAAAAATAATTAAAAAAAGGAAATTGCAGACAACCTCAAAAATTCCAGTTATAGAAAAATGGAAGTGGTTGTTTTGGGGGGAGGAAAAAAAAAGAGTAAATATCCCTTGTCCCGCTTCTCTCGAACACAGGGTATTTAAATAATATTTGAGATACCTTGACAAAGAGCAGAAAGAATCTTAATAATAGAAGGGTATCAAAGAACGAATATAGTGCAAAATGAATTCATAGAAGAAGGGTAATTCCTTTTTTACAGCGCTGATGTTATAAATAAGAGGATAAAAAA
>CAYVJW010000145.1:0-3898 GCA_964451885.1 uncultured Candidatus Peribacteria bacterium
AAAACAGATTCAGGATGGTTGGAATTAGGCGTACTCCCAGTTTTTCGATTAATAATTGAATACCCAGTTTACACAAAATTACTTGACCTCCCAAATTACAATGTATTTAATTTGCTCAAAAATATCATCATTTTTCATTTGCCATGTTTCAATATCGCTCCCTTTTCTTACCGTTATTTCCCCCTTAAGCTTTCCATCTTTGACTTTAAATTTTGTAACATCAGTTATCTCATAAGTTTTACCTTCTCTTGTTTCAACTTTCGTTCCTTTATTAATACTTTTAAAATCCTCCCTATTTTTCTTTATTCTTTTTTCAATTTTCTTAATTCGCTGTTCCATTTTTTCCTGCATTTTCTTTAATTTTCTATTTTGATCTTTTAAATCTTTGCCCATCTTTTTTGTAATTTCATTTTTTGAAAGTATCTTTTCAATTTCTTTTTGCCTATCCTTAACATCACTTAAGGAAGTTTTCAGCTCGATTTTTCTTTTTTTCTTAAAATCAGATTTTGGCAAATTATTAAAATTTTCAATATCTTGTTTTTTCTTATTAAACTCTTTTTTTATCCTTTTTCTGTCTTTTATTCTATTACCGATATCTTTCTTTAAATCCTTTAATGCTTTCTTCCTATCTTTTAATTCTGAAAATTCTTTGCTATTTTCGTTCAGTCCCAGTTCATTATCTTTCATCAATTGCTTCACATCATCGAATGCCGTTTCTACTTCTTTTAAATCCTCAACTAATACGTTTCTTTTCACTTGCTTCCTTTGCTTATAGAATTCAGTAATTTCATCATAAGCCTCTATCTTCCTTTGCGCTTTGATTTCAAGTGCACCTTTATACTTTTCCTTCCATCCACTCAACCATCCTCCAGGATTTTTGGCCTCTAATATTACTTCATTCCTTTGCTTGCGATATGTATCATGAAGAACTTTTAATTCTTTTTTTTGGGCTTTTATGGCATCACTAAATGTAGTTGCACCAGGCGGATTCGAGATTCCGTCCTTCTCTAATTTTTTGATTGCTTCCAATTCATCATTAATCTCTTTAATACTCTCTTTCAGTTTATTTCCTGATAAATTACTAATAGGCTTCGACGAAGAGGGAGTCAAATTGTCAATAACCTTATTTCTTTTATTTATCTTGTCCCCTAAATTTTGAATCCTCCTCAAATCACCATCAAGCCAACCTTTAACACGATCTTTTATACTCCTTTGCGGGGTAAGTTTTCTCTTTACCCATTGCCCCCATGGTCTTACTCTTTGAATTCCGGATGAGGCTGCTTGACCGGCTCTCGCTCTTATCGGTTGACTTCCTGCCCATATTCTTTGCGCTTGCCTGCCAGTTCCTCTTGCAACCGGCCCAAGTATTCTTGGAATCCTGACAGCTGCATCTCTTACATGTCTTGCAGATGCAACATATCCTATTTTTCTAACTTTATTGGCTATTGCTGCAGGCGGAAACAGTTCTCCGATAAAGGTTGCGGAATCAAATATAGCTGCGCTAGCTCCTTCTCTTTCGTATACGGCCGACATTCTTGTTCCCATATCGCTGATTACTCCTGGAAGTTCTCCAATTCTTAATAAAGGGGATGTACAAGTCCAAGGTTGTCCCTTATCAAAATTTATCTCAATTAATTTAAAGATCTGAAGAATGTCCGGACGTTTAAATATTCCTTTAGAATTTGGATCTAAATCAATCCCCGGAAAAAAACCCAATATACCGGAAACTGATTTTTCAAGCCCCCTAGTGAGACCGAGAGCGGCAGATCCAAGCCAATTATTTACATTCGATATTTTTCCTCCGGATATCCAATTCATAAATCTCATTGAATAAGTATCAGTATTTATTTTTTCAGCTCTTTCTTTCGTATATTGATCAATCTTTTTATTTGCCGTATTTTCGACCGTTTTCATAAAGTCAAAAATAGCTTGCGTTTGTTCCGGTGTAAGATGCTCTTTAGACCCTATTCTAAATACACGTAATACTTCGTTTAGTTCTAATGTATCTTTTTCTCCCCAATCATCCATAGTTTCTTCCAGCTTATCCCAAACTCCTTCAGTACTTCCAGGAAATGAAAATAATTCTTTCAGTTTAGATATGTGTCCTTGTAATTCGGGAGATAAATGCCTATAACTCATGTCAACATATTCATCAGCACGAACTGCTGATTTTAGTGAAGTGGGTTTAACAGGAGCTTGCCGAACTGCTTCAAGTGTTTTAAGTTTTGCTTTTTGCCTCGCTTCTTCGGCCTTTCGTTGCACCTCCTCCCTCTGTTGTTTCGCTCTCTCTGCTACTTCCCTCGCCTTTCTTTCTGTCTCTGCCATTTTCCTCGCTTCTGCAGCTTTTCTTTTATGCTCCAACATATCCTGTTTCGCTTTTTCTTTCGCCCTTCTCAGAGCATCCAATTTCTTTTGTATGCTTTCCCTTCTTTCAAGGTCATTTCTAAACGCCTCACGAGATGACCTTACTTTCTCCAATGCACTTTGTCTTTCGGCAACCATATTAAAATCTCGTTCCAAAAGAGTGATTCTTTTTAGTTCTTTCAACCTCCCAAAGTAAGAATTCTTCTCATTTCTGCTTATTTCATAATCGGGATTTTCCCACACTCTTCGAGCTTCAAGATCCAATCCAGTCCCCTTATGAATACTTCGATAATACCCCGCCTTCCTCTCTGTAAGAAGACTTCTAATTTTAGGAATACTGACCGTATTAATCTCTGTATCCTTAAGCACTGAAAATTCTTTTCCCAATTTTTTTTCAATATTCCTTTTTTGCCGCTCATTTTGGCCGGAAGATATTTCCGAAGTTCCTCTTAAATTTTCCATGGCATAATAAATTCTCTTATTCTACCATAAAACAACGATATAATCCAGCTTTTTTTATCAAAAAAGCATTGACTATGGTGTAACTATTGTATATACTCTGGTCATGAAAACACTTATTAATATCAAGGCTGACACGGATGTAAAGCTACGAGCTCAACAAATTGCAAAAGATTTAGGAATCCCTTTAAGTACCATTATTAACGCCTTTTTAAAAGAATTTATCCGAAACAAGTCTATATGCTTTACAACCGCTCCACGAATGACAAACGAATTCGAACAAATATTGAAAAACATCGAAGAAGACATAAAAAATCAAAAAAATCTTTCTCCTGCTTTCAAGAAAGAAAAAGAAGTGATAGCTCATCTTGATGGCTTTTCGGACATCCCATTAAAATGAATATTCAATTTCACAATAATTTCAATAAACAGTTTCAAAAATTACGGATAAAAGAGCGAGAAAGAGTGAAAGAGAAAATAAAAATATTTATTCGGACTCCTTTCGACAACGCACTCAATAATCATCCGTTAAAGGGTAAATATAAAGGATATCGAAGTATTAATATTTCCGGAAACTTCAGAGCAATCTATAAAGAAACATCAAAGCAAATCATTTTTGTTGCCGTTGGAAGCCACAGCGAACTTTATTCGTAATTGATAATTATCTCAATACCCCCTCCTCCACTTCCGCCACTTCTCCACTCCCCAGTTCAACCAATATTTAGTCGTAAGAGGAAAATCCTGTGCATGTAAAAAATTCTTTTCTACTCCCCCAAACCCTCTCTTAAACCGAGAAAGCCCGTACCAGGGATGCGTTTTTTGATCCTCAGAGCACACTCCCCAAAAGTTAAATTCTTTACACCCACGTTTTTTTGCTTCTAAAATAGCCGCCCAAATCGTCGCGTGAGCAACCGGAAGTTTGGAATAAGTAGAAGCTCCCTGATGATAATACCCTGCATGGGAATCAAATAATATCACCGAACTACTTAAATATTTTCCATCCACCTCAGCCGAAAAAATCCGGCGCGGGGGGGGGGGGGGGGGGGGGGGGGGGGGGGGGGGGGGGGGGGGGGGG
>CAYVJW010000146.1:0-3892 GCA_964451885.1 uncultured Candidatus Peribacteria bacterium
TAATATACGGTCTTTAAGCCGATTCTGCTAAGTGTGCACTGATTAATCGCTCCCAGAATTACCTCCAGCCCGGAATGTTTGACGGCAAAACGGAGGTTTTTCCGCCCAGTTGTCCAGTTGAGCATAACGGGAACTTTCCCTGCTAGCAGAGCGGCCTGAATCAGTAGTGCCGCCATGACTGATGCGGGCATCATGATCCCGATGTACTCACCTGGCATTTTCTGGATTAATTTCGCCAGGAATACCACCGTCTCTCTCTGTTTTTTCCCAGTAAAAATCCCGCTGCGTTCATCGGCGATAAGCGGTTTTTTTTCCCACTTCCGGGTGGTTGCCAAGAAGGCCTCGGTGATGGTAGGGCATTCTTGATATTCCGGCGCATGCTTCAGGTGGTCGCCCCAACCTTTGGGCATGGAGGGTTTTTCGAATCCGTCCTCGGCAAGAGCCGGTTTTTGCATTGCCGCTACAGCAACATCCTGTGCCGTTTGCAGGTCTCCAGGTTCCACATCGGTGACTTCAAATTCCACATCCAGCCAAGTTACGACCTCCGTAAGGGCAAGAGAGTCAATCCCAAGCACCCCTACTAGCAGATCAGAAGGCTTGATTGTATCTGGTTCCTTCTCCGCATGGCGAGCCAGTTCTTCCTGAACGGATTTCCACACGTCCTCCGGAACATCTTCTAATTCAACGGGTTGTTCCGTGGTTTCGAGCTGGGGATGGTGGAATTCCTCGGATCCGTGAAGGTTGTACCAATCTTCCAGCCACTGGTTGAATTTCTCCTTTTTTTGGGGGACATCTTCAGGCGCCACTTCTTCGAGGTCGATGGTGACTCTGAGCCGCGGGGTGAAGGTGTTGAGCTTTTTGAAAAAGTTTTTCACCCGTTCTCCAACGGTCAGTACATCGAACATCTCGTTGCAGGTGGTGCTCTGTTTCAGCCCCCTGATCCGGGCGCGGACGATGACGGGTTTTGCGTCCTGGTAGACTTCAAACGCTCCAAATACGCCACCGAGGCGTTCCAAACCGCCGGTCATCAAATGGCCGGCCGGATACAACAGGACGTTTTTCCCCTGTCTCAGACGATCTTTGATTTTTTCCAACACTTGGGCGGCACGGCGCTTTTTCCAGTGCCCAACGTCTTGTTCCATATCGACCATGAAGATCGTGCCGATCATGCCCATGAGTTTTGGAATCAACGGTTTTAAAGCGTTGAACTTCTCGCTCATCACGGGATTCAACCGGAACTTGTTCCAAGTAAAGCTCTCCATGATGACGGGATCTATCATCGCCGGGTGGTTTGGTAACACAAAGACTCCGGTCTTGGCCTTGATCTTTTTCAGGCCGTTGATTTCCACTTTGTAGTTCATCCGTAGGACTATCCTGATCATGAAGGCTATGAAGATGAACAGGATGAACTTGGGTACTCGAAACGGATAGGTGAGTACAGAAAACATGGGTGTTACTCCTTTCGCTTTTGCTGGTTGATGTTAAGGGACTTAGCAGGAAATATAAAAACTAAACCATCATGTCAAAGAGCAGAAAAAGAGTTAGTAAAACTACTCTTTTCCCAAATTTTTCTTATACATACTTATTTATCGTGCTTTGTCAATTTCATCTTTTTTCCCGGTTCTCAAATATCCTCACCAACTTAATCGTGTCGTACCCCACTTCCTCCCCCAAAAACTGATACACCGGTCCAAGCATTTCCGTGCCGCACTCATTAAAAGCTTCACTAACTTTTTTATGTACCCGTTCATCCGGTTTAAGATAATCAATGTCAATAGATTCTTCAGCCATTAATAGCTTTTCTATGTGGTTTGTAATAGTACCGGGAGTTAAACCCTGCTCACGAGCAATATCTCCCAACGGCATTTGTTCGGCGATCATTGTTTTTGTCTGCACATACCGATCCATTTTTATTTTCTTTTTTATTTCACGGCTCTTTTTTGCTCGTGCCGGGACTTCTCCGAAAGCAAGATTATTTTCGGTAACATAATTAGAAATTATCGTTAAAAAATCGTCTGCAAGCTCCTCCAGCTTTTGTCTTCCTACCCCTGAAATTCTACCAAAGTTTTCCTTATTACCTGGTAAATAATGGGCCATTTCATGCAAGCTTTTGTCTCCGAAGATAACGAAGGGCGGCACTCCCCTTTCGTCCGCCAGCCGTTTTCGCAATACACGAAGCGCTTCGAATAGGCTTTGATCATAATCAATATCTTGCACCGACTTGGTTTCAAATTTTTCTGTTTGGAGTTTCTGAAGTTCCAATGTTTCACGGTTTTCTAAAAAACTAGCGCCTTTTTTTGTGATGGAAAATGTAGGATACTCCCCGTCGTTTTTCTTAAGGAAATTTTGTTGATACAAAGCTTTAAATATAAAGATCAAGAGATCTTTAGAATCTTCTTTTGCAATACCATAAACAGAAAGTTGATCATGATATCGATCTTTTATTTTTTGGCTTCTCGAGCCACGTAAAACATCAATTACATGGTTCTGCCCAAAACAATTTCCAGTGCGGACAACGGCGGAGAGAATTTTTTGCGCCTGAATCGTGGCGTCAAATGTTTCTTTGGGTTGCGTACAGATATCGCAGTTTTCACAATTATCTTTGCCTTCTTCTCCGAAGTATGCCAGTAAATATTTCCTTCGACAAGTATTCAGTTCACAAAACTGGATTACTTCTTCGATTTTCATGGCCTCTTTGAGTTGCCTTTCCGGGTCTTCGATTTGCCCGAGGAAAAAATGATGTTTTCTTCTATCTCCGTAGGAGTAGAAAAGCACGCAATTACTCGGAAGTCCGTCACGCCCGGCTCTTCCAATTTCCTGGTAATACCCCTCCATAGTTTTGGGAAACGAATAATGTATGACCAGCCGTACATCTGGTTTATCAATACCCATACCAAAGGCGATCGTGGCCACGATAACCGGCACTTCATCACGGATAAAAAGATCCTGGGCATTTTTGCGAACTTCCGGTGTCATTCCAGCGTGGTACGAGAGCGCGTTTATGCCGTTATGCTTTAAGTCAGCGGCAATTTCCTCTGTTTCCCGCCTGGAAAAACAATAAATAATAGCTGTTTGATCTTTATGTTTTTGTAACAGATTCACTAATTTATCAAATGCATTTTTTTTACGAACTACCTGCATATGAAGGTTCGGCCGATCGAAACTGGTGATATATTTTTTAGGAGTTTCAAGTGACAACTGGTGAAGAATATCGGCTTGTACTTTTGCGGTAGCTGTAGCTGTGAGAGCTATAATAGGGATTTTTGGAAAAATCGATTTCAATTTCCGCAGGTTGCGATAATCCGGCCGAAAATCATGTCCCCATTGAGAAATACAATGCGCCTCGTCAACAGCGATAAAACTCAAGTTTAATTCTTTTAAAAAGGCTTGAAAATCAGGAACGGCAAAGCGTTCGGGGGCAACATAGAGAATTTTAACTTGGCCTGTTTTTAGTTCTTCGATTATTTCTGTTGTTTCTTGCGGGGAAAGAGAGGAATTTAAAAATCTGGCGGAAATTCCGTTGGCATTTAAGCTGTCGACCTGATCCTTCATCAAAGAAATGAGCGGAGAAATTACCAGTGTCAATCCATCAAATTTCAAAGCCGGAAGCTGGTAACACAAGGACTTCCCTCCTCCTGTGGGCATAAGCACAAGTGTATCCTTACCTATCAGTACGCTGTTTATAATTTCTTCCTGATAAGGGCGGAAAGTGTCGTAGCCGAAGTGGGTTTTTAGGAGGGAATGCATGATGTTTTTTGGAAAGCTAATAAAATCTACAAAAAAATAATAAATAAATTGAATTTTTTCTGCAATAAAACGGTAGGGCGAAGGTAGGTCTGGCCGAATAGCCAGAGCCCATTGCTGAGCTCCAGCCTTCTAAGAACCGGACTTG
>CAYVJW010000147.1:0-3878 GCA_964451885.1 uncultured Candidatus Peribacteria bacterium
CAAGTCCGGTTCTTAGAAGGCTGGAGCTCAGCAATGGGCTCTGGCTATTCGGCCACTGCCCGTTTTCTATATTCAACCTTTATATGGATTTCACTTTTCAGTAGATTGAAATTAGCTAGTTGTTTTTGGTATAATTTATTCATCATGAAACACTCCGCCTGGATGAGTCGCCCCTGGAAAGAAAAAAAAGGCTTTATTGAATGCCTGGCTTGTAATCATCGATGTAAAATCGCAGAGGAAAAAACAGGGATTTGTGGTGTACGCAAGAATGAGAAAGGCGAGCTGAAGTTATTGGTTTATGGAAAAGCGGCTGCGCAAAATCTGGATCCGATTGAGAAAAAACCTCTGTATCATTTTTATCCCGGAACAAATGTCTTTTCCATCGGAACCATGGGATGTAATTTTAGCTGTACTTTCTGCCAGAACTGGGACATTGCCCAATTTCACAAGGACCATTCCACGGAAGAAATAGAAAATGCCGGGGAAGATCTCTTTCCGGAAGACATAGTTAATTTTTGTCTTGAACGTGATATCCCTTCTGTATCATTTACTTATAACGAACCGGGAATCTTTTTTGAGTACGCGTATGACGTGGCGAAACTGGCTCATAAGAAAGGGCTTAAAACCGTGTATGTTTCCAACGGGTTTGAAACTCAGGAGGCTTTGTCAAAGATACTCCCCTACTTGGATGCGATAAATATTGATTTAAAAAGCTTTCAGGATGAATACTACCGGAAAATTTGCGGAGGACGCATCGAGCCGGTAAAAGAAAATATAAAATGGTGCTGGGATAAAGGGATGTGGGTGGAGATAACAACTCTAGTTGTCACCAATAAAAATGATACCGAGGAAGAGCTAAGGGATATCGCAGAGTTTCTCGCCGGAATCAGCCCGAATATTCCGTGGCATATCTCCCGTTATCATCCGGCTTACATGATGGAAGAGCCTTCCACTCCCGTGGAAATATTAGAGAAAGCTTATGATATCGGAAAAAAAGCAGGACTGCGTTATGTTTATGTGGGAAATGTTGTTTTACCGGAAAAAGAAAATACATATTGTCCCAAATGCGGTGAATGTGTGATCGAACGGATTGGATACTCGGTGAATAATCTTTTGAAGGGGAATAAGTGTGGGGAGTGCGGGGAGGTTATTTTTGGGAGGTTTTCATTGTCTCCCTCTGTTCCCTTATAAACTCCTTAAACTCTTCATTCACCTCCCCACATTCCTTTTCTTTCATCATCACTTTAAATTCCAAACATGTTTTCGCGTACGGATCTATATCCGGGATTTTTTGAGACTCGCTTTCCAATTCTATGTAGTCTTCTCCTTCTTTTTGCTCGCAAACGCTTTTGTATTGATAAACGGTATTAAATTCGTCTTTTACCCGATCACAATATTGATTTGCTATTTCATTGTATTTTAGCCGCCTCTCGTAGTACATGCCAATCGCGGTTGCCAGGGCTTTTCGGTCTTCTTCAGTCAATTTTTCTTTTCTCTCCTCCGTAAGGTAACTGTATTTTTCCGCTGCCTTCCAGGATTTGAATATTTCCGGATCTGTTTCGATTCCCTGAGTTAACATATCAATAAAACCTAATAATTCTATATTAGTACGACAATATTCATTTTCACTGCATAATTTTTCCAAATCTTCTATATCTTCTAAAAACTCTTTTCTCCAATTTGCTTGATTGAGATCAATTTCTTTCCAATATTCCAACACTTCTGAAATGTCTTCAGCTATCGTAAGCGGCTCAATATACTGGCTTTCGTCTTCCAATTCCATAGCCTTAAAAACAGTAAATGCATCTATGAAAACCTGGTTGGTGAATGCAATATCATCGATTTCTTTTTGCTTTTCCTCGGTTATCGGTAATTCCAAATGCAGTTCTTCTTTTTCCTCTTTTTGTTTATGTTCTCCTTTTCTGATTTCTTCTTGAATTTTTCTCAATTCTTCCATCCTTTCATTTTCACTTTTTAAGGAAAAAAAGATTTTGAAAAATAAGGCTAAACAAAGCACTACAACAGTGATCGCAATCGATATGGCCATGATTTTGTTTGGCATGGGGGAGGAGGAAATTAGAAATTAATTTATATTATCCATTCAATATTTTCTCCCTATATTGTATCGCCTCCGCCACATGCGGCAACTGAATATTTTCCGATTCGTTCAAATCTGCAATTGTCCGAGCTAATTTCAACACCCGATAATACGCTCTTCCACTTAAGTTCATTTGTTGGACAGCTGTCTTGAGTAATTGTTTCGTATCTTCGCCTACTTGACAATAATTCTTGACCAAGGAAGAAGACATTTCCGAATTACAGGATATATCACAAGATGAAAATCTTTTTTGTTGGACATCGCGCGTTTTTTGAACTCGCTTTCGTATTTGAGCCGAACTTTCTCCTGTTTCCAAACTAGATAATTTTTCAAAGGATATTCGGGGAATTTCTACATGTAAATCAATCCTGTCTAGTAACGGTCCGGAAATCTTACTTTGGTATTTATTGATATGATGGGAACTGCAGGTGCATTCTTTTTCCCTGTCCCCCCAATAACCGCAAGGACAAGGGTTCATAGCAGCCATCAGCATCATTTGAGCCGGAAAAGTACAACTCCCCGATGCCCGGGAGATGGTAACGACCCCATCTTCCAGAGGCTGACGAAGCACTTCGAGAGTTTTTTGGGGGAATTCGGCAAATTCATCCAAAAACAAAACCCCACGATGAGCCAGTGATATTTCTCCAGGATGAGGAGGATTTCCTCCTCCTACAATAGAGACGCCGCTGGCCGTATGATGAACCGCACGAAAAGGCCGTTTTTTTACAACCGGATCTTTTTCCGTAGTCATTCCAGCGATTGAATGAATGTTTGTAATTTCCAGCGCTTCCGGGATTTCCAACTGTGGCAAAATCGTAGCAAACGCCTTGGCCAGCATGGTTTTTCCGGACCCAGGAGGTCCGAGCATCAGACAATTGTGCCCCCCACTTGCTGCGATCTCCAGCGCTCGCTTAACGTGTTCGTTTCCACGGATATTTTGCATGTCGTCATCCGAAACTTCCGGGAACTGGAAATGTTTTAATATTGCTTTTTCTGCCGGCTCTATTTCTTTTGTTCCTGAGAAATGTTCTACTATGTCTCTGAGATTTTCACAGGGAAAAACATCAATCCCTTCAATAAGGCTAGCCTCTCCAGCGTTACTTGCAGGAACATAGATTTCTGAAAAACCTCTCTCCGCCGCGCTGGAAGTAGTAGGCAGTATCCCGGATACTGGCCTTAATTCGCCCGTAAAGCCCAGTTCTCCCACAAACATTTTTTTTTCCATGTCAGGAGGGAATGTGAGCTGCTGGGTTCTGTGCAAGATCCCCAAAGCGATTGGTAGGTCAAAACGTGGTCCTTGTTTTTTTAGATCTGCAGGAGCCAAATTTACAACAAGCACTTGGTTTGGACAACGAAACCCGGAATTTTTTATAGCCGAACGAACCCGCACCCGGGATTCCTGCACCGCCGCATCCGGTAACCCCACAATGGTAAACTTCGGGATCCCTTTATGCATATCCACCTCAATCTCCACTTCCTCCGTGTTGAGGCCGAAGAGGGTTAGGGTTTTTAGTTTGGCGAGCATGGTAATTAATTAAAAATTATAAATCCCTCTACGCTAAAGCTTCGCCGGACAGGTTAAAAATTAAAAATGAAAAATAGGGCATAATTTCATTATATTTTCATAATTGAGCTATTTGTGGGCGGGGCACTGCTCCAACCTCGGAAATATAAGACTACCGCGCGCTCGAGCACCCTTGCAGGGTGGTCGAAAAGTTCTATAGTTGAGTCCACTCCGAAAACCCCAAAGAGCCTCTAAAAGGGAGGCGTAAGAAAACAC
>CAYVJW010000148.1:0-3849 GCA_964451885.1 uncultured Candidatus Peribacteria bacterium
TTATATTTTTATCAGTTTACTTCTCAACACATCACATCAAAATGGAACTTTGCCCAAAATTTGATTTTTAAGGATCAAATTTTGGTTTTTTTAAACATCTTACTTCATTCTTTAATTTCAATGTTCTTTCTTCGGCTCCGCATCCAAAAACTGCACCTTCGCAATATCGGGACGATCCCGAACCAAAAAATAAGCGCTACTTGCAACCATAGCCGCATTATCAGTGGAAAAAGCATTTTTCACAGGGACAAAAAAATCCAAACTGAATTTTTCACATAATAAACCAAGCGATTCCTGTATGGCCGAATTCGCCGAAACCCCCCCCACAAAATGCACCGCCTTTACCTGAGGATACTTCTCTCTCGCCCGCTCTACCTTTTTACAAAAAATATCAACCACCGCCGCCTGAAAACTCGCACAAATGTCGGCGCTTATGCTCCCCTCAGTACTACTAACAATGTCCGTACTCATTGCCTTCGGCTTTAACCCCCCTTCCCCCCTTAACAGGGGGGCATATCCTCTTACCCCTCTAACCTCCCTAAACACCGCACCCTTCAGCCCCGAAAAAGAAAAATCAAGTGACTCCTTCCCCAGCAATATCCGGGGAAATTTAAACCGGCCCGGATTGCCTTTTTCGGCTTCTTTGCTTACCAACGGCCCTCCCGGATAACCAAGCCCGAGCATCTTCGACACTTTATCGAAAGCCTCCCCCGCCGCATCATCCAAAGTCCGGCCAATTCTTTTCATTCTGATAAAATCCTCCCACAAATGAAGCTCCGTATGTCCTCCGGAAGCCACCAGCACTAAAGAGGGAAACACAAAATCCGAAATTTCCCTCTCTAAAAAATTCGAACACGCATGCCCGAAAATATGATGGACCGGGATAAGTTTTTTACCGTACAAAAGAGACAGGAAACTCGCCGCTGTTGTTCCTGTCAAAAGAGAGGTCTGGAGTCCGGGACCGTTAGCCATCGCAAAATAATCAATATTCTCTATTCTCAACTTTGCTTCCTCCAGACATTGATCCAACGCTTCTCTCCAGTTTTCAGAATGCAGTCGCGCGGCAACCTCCGGAACCACCCCTCCGTAGGCGCCATGCTCCATCTGCGAAACACAAACCGAAGACAGGACTTTTGTACCGTCTTCAATTATAGCTACGGCTGTATCGTCGCAGGAAGTTTCAAAGGCGAGGATCTTCATGGAGAACAAGTTTACGAGGTGACGAGGCAACAAGTACTCGCTCTTTCAATCGTCCTCGATTGAAAGTAAAAAGTTCCTCAGCGGATGAAACAATGAACAGTGGATAAATTTGTGTAAGTGGCAGGATGGTTTCGAATATAAGTATAACTATTTGTTTGTGGTATTTTAGATGTAAGTACTACTAGGAACTAAAAAGTTTCAAGCGAGGACGCTTGAAACAGCGCAAGTTGCTTTCCTTCCTTCATTTTTTCATTCTTAATTTTTAATTGTTAATCATCCTCCCCCTCTTCCAACACCCGTATATTCTGCTCCCTCACCTCCTTCTCCGGCAACTTCGAAGGCGCTCCCAACATCAAATCCTGCCCCGACTGGTTTTTCGGAAACGCAATCACCTCTCGAATATTCGGCTCATCCGCAAAAAGCATCACCACCCGGTCATACCCCATCGCACACCCTCCATGGGGAGGACACCCGTACTCAAAAGCCTTAAGCATATGCCCAAATTTCATTTGGATTCCTTCCTCATCCATCCCCAGAACCTTAAAAACCTTATGCTGCAGCTCCTGATCATGGATCCTCACCGACCCCCCACCCAACTCCACACCGTTTAATACTACATCATACGCATAGGAACGGATTCTTAATAAATCCTTCTCATCCTGAGAATCAAGCAGCTCAAGATCTTCCTTCAAAGGCATAGTAAACGGATGATGCGCCGCCTGCACGCTCCCGTCATCTTTTTTTTCAAGCAAAGGAAACTCCGTAACCCAACAGTATGCAAAATCATTCGGATCTTTCAGGTCAAACTTATCCCCAAGCACGCTCCGAACCGCCCCCAGGCTTTCGCAGACGACAATGAATTCGTCCGCCCCGAAGAAAATCGCATCCCCCGGTTTTGCCCCCGATATATTCATCAATTTTTCAATTTCTTCGTCCGAAAAGAATTTTAAAATAGGAGATTTTTTTTCTCCGTTTTCGTCAATCAAAATATAAGCCAAACCTTTTGCTCCATATGTCTTCGCGACTTCGGTCAAATCATCAATCTCTTTCCGGCTCAGTTTCGCACCCCCTTCTACTCGCATGCACTTCACCACGCCTCCTTTTTTTACCGCTCCCGAAAAAACAGTGAATTCCGACTTAACAAAAACATCAGAAACATCCGCAAGCGGCATATTAAACCGCAAATCTGGCTTATCCGACCCGTATGTTTCCATTGCTTCCTGCCAGGTCAACTGACGAAATCTTTTAGTCGAAGGAGAACTGACGAGATATTTTTTCCAGTTTTTCTGCAAAGCGCACTTTTCCGTAAGCTCATGAAAACAGTCCTCTACTACTTTCATAACATCCTCCTGCTTACAAAAAGCCATCTCCAGCTCGAACTGCGTAAACTCCGGTTGACGGTCCCCACGCAGATCCTCATCCCGAAAGCACCGCGCTATCTGGAAGTATTTATCAATCCCCCCCACCATGAGCAGTTGCTTGAGCTGCTGAGGAGACTGAGGCAAAACATAAAACTCCCCTCGATGGATCCGACTAGGAACCAGATATTCACGACTCCCCTCGGGCGTCCCCTTCACCAGGATCGGCGTCTCGATCTCCAAAAACCCGTTTTTATCAAAATAATTGCGGATGACTTTATTCATTTCGTGGCGCAGACGCAGGTTTTTTTGCAAATGCGGTTTTCTCAGATCTAAATAACGATACTCAAGCCGCAAATCTTCACGCACCTCGTCCTCCGAATCTATTTCAAAAGGAGGCGTTTCTGATTTATTCAAAACCTCAACATCCGCCGCAAAAACCTCGATTGCTCCAGTAGACAAATTCTTATTTTCCGCTCCCGAAAGTCGTTTTTTTACTGTTCCGGAAACCCGAAGTACCCACTCGGAACGAACATGCTCAGCCTGAGAATGAGCCTCTTTTGATACCGCCGGATCAAAACAAATCTGCGTCAGTCCGTACTGATCACGCAGATCAATAAAAATAAGCCCCCCATGGTCCCGCCGCCGGAATACCCAGCCGCAGAGGGTTACTGATTCGTTTTCGTTTTTAGAGGTTAGGGTGCCGCAGGTGTTGGATCTTAACATAACTATTTAATTTAAAATTTAAAATTTTGAAAATCTTGAAGATTTTTGCATCCTACAATTTTTGCAATTCTGGCAACCGTCCCCATAGGAATATCTCCAGTGTGGCAAGGCAGCACTAATATTTTCCCTTCATCATTTTTTCAGATTCTATGAGAACCTTTTGCAAATCTTATAAAAACAAAACCTCTTTTTATAATCCGTTTCTTAACTTTTCGATATGTAAAACTAGGCATTTGGATAGGGAACAGAAAAAGAAATTTTCTTCATTTCGACAGGCAGTTCTTTTTTCCTCCTTCTTCTGATTTCACGAATATTCTGAATTACAGAAAAAAGATTTTCCAAAGCTTCCTCATAAGACTTCCCCTGAGCATAAAATTCATCTACCCCTTCCACCTGAGCCAAAAACCATGGATTTTCAAATGAAACAGTAATGGTGAATTTTTTCATTAACTATATTCTGCATAATATAAACATTATATCAATAAAAAAAACCGGTTGGACTGGCAGCGGTATTAACCGAAAAAACCGCAGTATATCATAAGTCACAAGAAAACCAGTCCTGTTG
>CAYVJW010000149.1:0-3426 GCA_964451885.1 uncultured Candidatus Peribacteria bacterium
CCGTAAAAAGCCCCGCCAATCCAATTGCTCCCAACATGGTCCATTCCACAAGTGATCCGAAAAATGCGAGGAATTTTTTCACCTTTCGAGAAAACTAAAAACGGCTTACAAAAAAAGTACCCCATCCGAAAAACGAATCATCCTGGAATCGGTGGGAAGCCATTTCATCCGAACCGGGGACAAACTCAATGTGGAACTTCAAAAACCGTTTTCCTTTCTTTTTTCCGGAAACCAAAAACACAAATCCAGATGAGTTGGAGTTGTGATTCGGCTCATATTCGGCTCATATTCGGCTCATAATGCGTGTTTTTTCCCTTAGAAACGGCTAGAATCACCTCTTTCTCTACAAGAACTTGAAGCTCTCTTTTGACGGTTGCCAAACTTACCTGAAATTTATCGAGGAAGTCCTGTGATTTTGCTTGTCCTCTTTCCTTTACGAAAAGTACGAAATGAATTTGCCGATTGGTAAGTTCTTTTTCTGCTAATCGTTGTTCAAGGTTCTCTTCATCCTTGATGTGTTCAATCTGTGTTTTGAGTCGGGTTAATTCGAAGTTCATTCCAGTGAGGAAATATTCAACGAATGAAGTACTGTCTATCTCTCGCTCAAAAGCTTCGTAATAGTTGTTCCCGATATGAATCGCTTCATAGTAATTGTTGAGGTCGGTGTCATAGTATTCTTCCAGTGAGAAGTATTTCTTCGTATCAAATCCATTCTGATAGAGAAACATCTGGGTTAACGCTCGTGCGGTTCGTCCGTTTCCATCCACGAAAGGATGAATAATTACGAACCAGTGATGCAGTAATGCCGCTCGGATAAGAGGAGATACTTCTGTTTCTTGATTTATGTATTCAAGAAGTTGTTTCATATATTTCGAAACCTCTTTCCATTCAGGCGGCATGTACACGAGTCCTCCTTTTTGGTCGTAAATGGCGTTTTGTTGTTCTCGATACTGATTTTGAAGTCCTTTCGAGAGGATTTCTTTCGTAACAATAGCATGAATTTCAAGGATATGTTTTTCTGTGATGGATTTGTCGGAGGCTTTTTGTTCGATGTATTCGAGTACGGACATGTAGTTTTTAAGTTCCTTCTTGTCTCTTTCTCTTGCCTTGATGGTTTTCCCTTCCAAAAACTGCTCGGCTTCTTCTAAAGACATCTGATTTCCTTCAATTCGAGTCGAAAATACTCCTGAACGAAGTCGGGCAATTTTAATCAGTTTTTGTTCCCATTCAGGGACTATTTTTGCATTGATAATAACTCCCCAAACAGAATGTATCTGTTCGAGATTGTTGATGATGGTGTTGGTGAGAGTGTAGTGTATCATTGAGGTTTATGTAATTATACTATTTTGTTTGAGAAAATCCATCAACATTTCTTTGTACTCCTTGTTATAGGGATTTTTTTGTAAGTCCTCATTTAAATCTCTAATAAGATGTGCAAGACACTTTTGTTGTTTGCAATTCAAAGAATCATATCCAGCATAAAAATCTGAAATTACTACTCCTCCATAACCCCTTAATAGCTCCTTCAAAAAATCAGCATCTCTATCTGGTCGAAACAAGAAAACGACATCATCCATTGTTGTAAAAACCCAAACATATGCTTTTACTCTTTTTAACTTAATTTGGGTCTCATCTATGTGAACAAACTCACTCTTTAATATTTTTCTGAGCAGTGACTCTGCTGTTCTTTTGTAATATTTAAACAAACAGTAACGAAAGTAGCACAACTGCTTGTATTTAAAAGACATTCCGAAAACATCTTCCATTATTTTTTTAATTTGCTCAAAGTTAACTCTGTTCTGGACGTAGTTATAAACAACCCAACTCTTTAGACCGTGCTCAAAAATTGGAAATTTATGTCGCTTTAGAGGATTAAAAAATTTCTTACAGTTCAAACATTTGTGTTCTACACTAACCAGTTTTGTAACCCATCTCTTAATACCTGAATAGGTTAGCTTCAAATCATACACAATTTTGGAATAGATAAGTTCAGACCCTCTAATAATTTCATGCCTTCTGCAATGATTGCAAATATTACTTCTAACCCTTCTTATATTATTCACAGGAAGATTAAGTGCTTTCTTTTCAGGAATAAGACATTTACGCTTCTTCTTATCAAACCTAAAAAATACTTTTTCAGGAATGAATTTGTGTGTCCTTTTTCCCTTTTCACTCTATCGAAAGATTTTTGATTTGGCTTTATCGGGAGCATATTCGTTGAAACAACTACGGGATGAGTCTTTCACACTTGGACTTCGAGGGAAAAGGAGTGGGAAGAAGCTTTCAAAAGCTCAAATGGCTCGTCTGCTTCGGGAAAGGTTTTATTGCGGAGAAATCGACTACAGGGGGGAGATTTGGGAAGGTGCTCATGAGCCGATTATCTCCAAAGACGAATTCAAACAGCTTCAGAACATCTTGGACGGACGAGCCAGACCCGTAAAACAAAAGCGGGAATATCCGCTTTCTATGATTATCAAGTGTGCATGTGGACATCCGCTCAGTGGAGATAATCAGAAAGGACACAACTATTACCGATGTTCTAAAGCCAAGGGAAAGGAAGCCACTTGTTCCCACAAAACACACTATCGACAGGAGACTCTGGAAGAAGAGATTCTTGAGACTTTGGGAAATGTAAAAATACCCCACTCAATTATTGAATGGGCAATAAAACAACTCCAAACCGCCTACAAACAAGAAACGGACTGTTTCCAGAAAAGCCGAAAGCAGAACCAAAGAACCTACAATGCTGTTCGACAGAAACTTACCAATCTCACAGAGAAATGGATTTCTCCTGAGAATACTGATGGAGAACTTCTGCCTGACGAAGAATTTGGTCGTTTGAAAAGGGCTTATCAAAAAGAAGAGAAAGAATTGAAAGCTTTGTTGGATAATACGGAAGGAGAAGAAAACAACTGGATGGCAAAATGCGAAGAGTTCTTTCACATTTCTCGGAAGGTAAAAAATTCCTACCAAAAAAGCACACCCACCGAAAAACGAATAATCCTAAATGCCATTGGAGCAGATTTCATCCGAACTTCGGACAAGCTCAATGTGGAATTGAAGAAACCGTTTTCGTATGTCTCTTCTGCAAATCAGACTCACAAATCCATCCGAACCGACCTTAAGGTAGTCCAGAAGCAGGGATTCGTGGATGCCAGTGCTGAATTGAAGCACTGGCGGGACCGACGGGGCTCGAACCCGCGACCTCCGCCGTGACAGGGCGGCGCTCTAAACCAACTGAGCTACGATCCCTCGTCGGACATGACTCCGCACTTCCGGTAGCCCGCTATCGCGGACGACCTACAGTACTCCGTAATGTCCTCCTCTCGAAATCCAATCTTTAGGGATTGAATTTCGGGTTTTTTAGAACAATGACTCCGCACTTCCGGTAGCCCGCTATCGCGGACGACCTACAGTACTCCGTAA
>CAYVJW010000149.1:3526-3729 GCA_964451885.1 uncultured Candidatus Peribacteria bacterium
TGTCCTCCTCTCAAAATTTAATCTTGAGGGATTAAATTTTGGGGTTTTAAAAAAGAAAAAAATTTCTTTTTTATGTCACAAATAGAGCCACAAAATTGTACGAGAAACCTGCGCCTCGTCAAATTTTTTTCATTCTACACAGTATTTTCTTATTAACCGAAAAACTCGCAGTATACAATAAATAACATGTACTTGCAAGCCAT
>CAYVJW010000150.1:0-3655 GCA_964451885.1 uncultured Candidatus Peribacteria bacterium
ATCTTCAGTTATTAAGCCGATTCTAATAATCGTGTTCTGATTAATCACTCCCAATTTGGATTTCGTTTTTGCCTCTTTGTAGTTATGTTTTTGAGATGCAATAACTTAATCCCCCAGAAGTTAGAATCAAGTTGGGAATGGATAACGGAGCTGAATTCTGCTTAGGATCCGAACGAAAAGAGGCTGAATGGAATACGCATTTTGATCTCCTTAATGCAGGCGTTTACAGCTATAATCCGCACTTCGATGTTCGAAAGAACTTAATCGAACGAACACATTTATCTGATGATCAAGAATTCTTTGTTCCTCGGGCTTTTGCAATGCATGATGAGAAAAGCTTTCTAGATGAGGCTAGTTACTACAATTATCACTGGAATGCTTTGCGCCCTCACTCAGGCATTGAAATGAATGGTTGTACGCCGTTAGACAAACTTAAAAGTTGTGGCATTGTAGCTGCTGATAGAATTCTTCTCTTTCCGACTCTAATTCTTGAAAATCATATTGGCTGGATTCGACAGGTTACAGATTTGATTCGATTTCAAAAAGATTTTTTGTCTGTTGATCATACTTCCACTGAGGCTCTTTTGGGGCTAAGAATGGATTACAAAAATTCAATTTATGCACAAAATGTTTTGACTCAGTACCAAATTTTTAATGTCGAAGAAAATGTGGAGAACAAAAAAGATGGAACTCTTGTGACGAAAATAGACAGAGCCACTGAAAATTTTGCTCGAAGAGCTTTTTTTGCTGCTTTTCCGGGGATTGGTTTTTGCGGAGAGGAATTTGACGAAACAGAATCTCAAAACGAATATCGCATCATATTGGATCCGGTAGATGGAACTAATGCTTTGATTTCGAATGATCCGAGAGTCGGTATAAATTTAGCCGTTCAAAAGCACAGCGAACTCGTTACGGCAATCGTCGCAAATACAGCAACAGGACAGGTTTGTTATGCCCAAGGGAATGAACCGACTCGATTGATACAGCTTCCTCAATTGTTAATTTCCGCTGCTGCTCGAGTTTTACCGGATCCTAGAGACAAGCTTTTGGGGAAAACAAGAGTGTTGACTCGATTCCGGGGAAATGATTCTTTTATGGAGAAAACATTATTCAGGCTCTGGAATGAAAAAAAAAATAATCACGTAGTAAGTCCGGCCGGATCGGCGGCACTCAATTTTATTGATGCGGCAAAAGGCCTTTATACTTATGTCCATGAATGGGTTACTCCAAGCAAGACACATGATTTGACCGGAAAAAAACTGGTCGATAATGCTGGGGGAAAGGTGATAGATCTTGATGGGAATCTGATAGAGCTGGCGGGGCATGAGGGGGTTTTTATAGCAGGGGTAAATGAAAAGGAAATAGAAATGTTACGAGAGATTATGAATAATGAAAGAATAGAGGAATAGGCACTACGCCGTTATTAAAATTATATGTTGCGCTGGAGCAGGTTTCCCAATCTACTTTGAAACGTTTCGAGCCAGGTCAGAGGCTTGCTGCAACTCATATATTCGTGATGAATAAATAAATTACTCTTGAATAAGATAATTGAACGTTTTTTTGAGGAATATTTTTTGACTTCTGTTATTATTTCCGGTAAAAGCCTCCCAATGGAAATACGTAATATCGCTATTATTGCTCATGTGGATCATGGGAAAACTACTTTGGTGGATGCCTTGCTTAAAGCTGGTGGTGTTTTTGCGGCACATGAGGAGGTGGTCGAACGGGTTATGGATAGTGATGATCAGGAACGAGAGCGCGGGATCACGATTTATGCAAAGAATGCGGCTATTGAATACAAAGGAACGAAAATAAATATTGTGGATACTCCGGGTCATGCGGACTTTGGGAGTGAGGTGGAGCGTGTACTTCAGACAGTGGATGCGACTATTTTAGTGGTTGATGCTTATGAGGGGCCAATGCCGCAGACCAAATTTGTCCTGAAAAAATCTCTCGAACAAGGGAAAAAAGTACTCATGGTGGTAAACAAAATCGATAAGCCGTCCGCCCGTCCGGAATGGGTGATCGATCAGGTATTTGATCTTTTTGTTAAGTTAGGAGCTACTGATCAACAACTGGATTTTCCGTATATGTATGCTATTGCCCGTGAGGGAGTAGCTGTGAAGGAGCTTGCGGACGAGAAAAAAGATATTACTCCGCTTTTGGATTTTCTCCTGGAACATGTTCCGGAAGCTCAGCAAAACCAGGAGGCGGCCTTCCGGATGCAGCCGGCGACATTGGCGTATGATAATTTTCTCGGGAGGATCGCGATAGGGCGTGTTCAAGAAGGAACGTTAAAGGTAAATCAAAGCGTTACAATTTTTTCTCCGGAAGGCACGTCACGAACGGGAAAAGCAGCGAAGCTTTTTACGTTTCGAGGACTAAAACGAATCGAAGTCCCGGAGGTTGCTGCCGGAGACATTGCCGCGGTAGCCGGGATATCTGATATTTATGTAGGAGAAACAATTGCCGGAAATAACACCGTGAAGCCTTTACCGGCTATAAAAGTAGATCCGCCTTCTCTAGCTATTCACCTTATGGTCAATAATTCTCCTTTTGCCGGAACAGAAGGGAAATTTGTTACCAGCCGGCAGATTCGTGATCGCTTGGAAAAAGAACTCGAAACTAATGTCGGATTACGTATTGAGTTTTCCGAAAATGCAGATTGTTTCAAGGTGCTCGGGCGAGGTGAGATGCATTTGGCAGTACTCATTGAATCTATGCGCCGGGAAGGTTTTGAATTGCAGGCTTCCCAACCAGAGGTGGTGTTTCAGGAAAAAGAAGGAAAAATCTATGAGCCAATAGAAAGCGTGGTGATTACTGTCCCGGAAGAAATTTCTGGAAAAATTATCGAGCTGTTATCCCGAAGAAAAGGGGAAATGAAGAATATGAATACAGAAAAAGAAATAACCATGCTGGAGTTTGAGATTCCGGCTCGAGGACTTTTGGGAATCCGGTCGAATTTCGTGATCCTTACGAAAGGAGAAGGGACTATGTATCATTCTTTTTGCGGTATAGCTCCTTATGCAGGGCATATCGAAAAAAGGCCGGTGGGATCGCTCATTTCCGGGGAGACGGGCGATACTACGGCATACTCATTGTGGAATCTGCAGGAACGGGGAGCGATTTTTATCCATCCGGGAACGAAAGTCTACGAAGGAATGATCATTGGAGAACACAATCAAGGGACTGATCTGACGGTCAATCCTATCAAAGGAAAAAAACTTACCAATGTCCGGTCTTCCGGGGCAGATGATGCCATCAATCTTACGCCTCCAATAAAAGTAACCCTGGAAAAGGCGCTGGAGTATATCAAGGAGGATGAGTATGTGGAGGTAACGCCTCAGTCTATAAGGTTGAGGAAGAAGTTTTTGACGGAGGCGGAGAGGAAGAGGAAATAATTAAAAATGCGAATCATGAAATAGTGGAAACTCTCACTGAGGTGAAGATTCATTTAGAAGCTAAGATAAAAAAACAATGTTTCTGAGGGCTTCTCGGGCTCAACCACATCAGAATATCCAAGATCCACGAGAAACCGAAGAATCTTCGTGTGACTATTAGAGTAGGAAGGAGAAACAAGGAATATCTTTATCTTTTGATATTGTAACTATCCAGCATCAAAAATAGGATCTCTTGTTTTTTTAGCAAAGAGAGA
>CAYVJW010000151.1:0-3634 GCA_964451885.1 uncultured Candidatus Peribacteria bacterium
AAGTCCGGTTCTTAGAAGGCTGGAGCTCAGCAATGGGCTCTGGCTATTCGGCCGACTATTAACGCTAAGGTGGGGTTAAGGATTGTTATTCCGGCTCTGTTTTTGCAGAATGCAAAGGTTGTTAAGGCTTTTGCTAGTGTTACGAATGTAATCACTATTTTTGGTTTAGTCGGGCGTACAACTTCTTAAAGATGCTTTTTAAATGGCAATTGTTAATGGCAGGTCTACTTACAGGAATTTGAAAAAATCCAGGAATCGTTCCGGGAGTAAGGCCTATGCTAAAAAATTACAGGAGGAAGCAAAAAAAAGAGAAGTCAGTTCAGGGAAAATTACCGGGCCGAAAATGAGGAGTATTCCGAATCCAGAGTGGAAAAAGATGACGGAAGCAGAGAAAAAGAAGAATGCCGAGTATTTAAATTCGAGTGATCCGACTGTTAGAACATTGGGCATTTCCCATTTGAAAGATGTTCCGACTCAATATGGAAATCTTACCCGTTCGGCCCATTCGGCAGGCTCAGGATCTACGACAGGCTCAGGATCTACGACAGGCTCAGGGTCTTCGACGAGTAAGGGGAAGTTGAGCCGGGAGGTGAAGTTGAAGCAGTATCAGGATGCTTTTAAATCTTCGCCTTATACGCCGAAAAATAAGTATGTGGCTACTCTGAATAAAAAGGCTTCTCTGGAGATTAAACCGGAGGTGAATCCTTATACGAAAAGGGCCGAATCTACTAAGTCGGTTGAGTTTGGGGATTTGTCGGCTAAGAGGAAACAATTTGGGCTTTCTGATTCTCGTTATGCTCCGAAAGAGAGGCATTTCGGGGAGTTGAGTTCGAGTATTAAAAGCGAGTATGAGAAAACTACAGCAGGGCGAATTAAGAAACATACGGACGAATTTGAGGGTAAGTGGGGGAAGTCTCGGCAGGCGTATGTGAATAAGTATTATGATGAAAATATTGGGTCATGGAATGCTGAAATTATAAAACAGCAGGCAATTATTGATGAGAACCAAAAACGTTTGGATTTTTACAATTCTCCGGAATATCGCATAGGCGGTTACCCAAAGGGAGTGCGTATGAGGATGAAGCAGATGCAGGCGAAGATAAAGCAGGCGAAGGCGAATATTAAAAAACTTGAGGATTCTGTGCGGAATAAGGGAGGGAGTATTTTCGATGAGGAGAGCAAAGCTCAAAAAGAGGCCGAATATCAAACTTTGCAGGATTTGATCAATCAGGAAATGGCTGAATCGGCGATGGAAAAGGAAGAAATAGTGAAGATCGAGAGGGAAAAGTTTGAGAGAAGGAAAACCGGATTTGGGACGTTTCAGGATGTCTCGACTGGAACGACCCGTTCGACAGGCTCAGGGGCTTCGACTTTACACGATTTCCTTATGGAGCAGTTTGATACGAGACAAACAAGAAGCAAAGAGGACTATCAGCGAAAACTCCAAAAGAAACGGGAACAGGAATGGGGGCAGATTAAGAGCCGTGCCGAAGATGCTACTACTACCAAAGAAAAAGAGCGGTATTTGGCGCAGGAGGAACGGCGTTTGGACAAAGTTTATGGAAATGATGAGAATGGCTACGAAGGCGAATTGATGATTGAGTTTTTGGAGCATCAGACAATTGCCAGAACACGGAAGGAAGAAGATTTATTGACGGATAAAGAGCTTAATATTTTGAAAGCAACGGAAAGATCGACCACCAAGACTGATACGCCTACCAGCATCCAAAATGCCGAGAAAATTGCTTTTATCAAAGCCTTTATTGCCAAAGACACAGGTGATCCAAGTACGGTTATTGCCAGAGCCTTAAAAGCCTATGAGAGAATGGCTAAAGTTGGCGATGAAGGAGCTTTGGATGAATTTGAATTGGGAGAGGAATTGGACCGGAAATTGAAGCTCTACAACGAAAACAAAGATGATACTGAGGCGTTAGCGCCAGAGAGGGCTTATGAGTGGCTTATTTCCAAAGACGTGCCAATGGGGGTGGCGGAAAAGATGTTGGAACTGAGGGGGATTGATAAGAATTTGCTTGATAAGCTGAAACATGAAAAGCTCAAGGAATTAGGCTTTTCCGATGAAGAAATAAAGGAATTGCAGGAAAAGGAGCAGACCAAAACTTCTTCGGAAATGTATCTGAAAGGGTTATTTACTCCCGAACAGGAAGAACTTTATTTGAAGCGGATTTTGGAGAAAAGTCTGGCGCAAAGGGGCGATGTAACAAAAGGAACGTACAAACTGCAAACTCTAGCCGAAGAATATGCCAAAAAATATACAAGGGAGCAGTTAGTCGAGGGAAAAGTTTTTGAGGGTTATGATGATAACGGAAAGCCGATGTACCGGAACATTGAGGGAGGATTGGAGCTTATGGAGCAGGCTTTGATTTTGCAGGGAATTGAGAAGAAAGAAATTTTGGAGGAAGATGTGCCGGAGGTTACGCAGGAAATTGAGCGAGTAAGGCAACTGCCTGAAGAAGATCGAGCCGAATACATTGAGGAAAGCAAAAAAGAGGCGGAGAAATGGTGGATTCCTGACTTTATTGAGAAGATATTTGTTCCGGAAACGAAAAAAGGAGAATCAGCGAAAAATGAGCGAGGAGATGATCATTACGTTCAGCTCATAAAACAGCATTTTCCGGAAGAACAGTGGGGTAATGCGATAAAAATTGCTCGTGGGGAGAGTGGTTTTAATTCTGATGCTTTGCGTCCTGAATCGAAGAATCCGGGTGGCGGGGAGGATGTTGGGCTTTTCCAGATTAATACGAAGTGGCAGAAGGCTTTGATGGATGATTGGGGTATTACGAAGGAAGATTTATTTGATCCAGAGGTGAATGTGCGGATTGCTACGGAGATTTATCATCGGAATAAGGGGTGGGGGCCTTGGATTAGTTCGAGGCATGTGAAGTTGGAGGATTTGGGGTATTCATCGAGAAATCTACCTACGCCAAGGCTTCGGCAGACAGGACAGAAAAGCATTTCTACTCGTGAAAGGGATTTTGTCGTAGACCCTGAGCTTGCCGAATGGGAGAAGGATTTTGAGGAGGCTTTGGAAATGGCGAGGTGAAAAAGAGAAAATAGGCCATAGACTGTGTATAAAACAATCCAAGCTATGCGGCTATGCATGGTTTTGCAGAGGGACATATCTCTCTGATATGCAGGAGACTTTTTCTGAAATTGGAAACTCTTGTCGATAAGTCTTGTTACGAAGTGTTCTAAAAAAATATGACAAATTCCGAAAAGGGGTTTTCCTGTTTTTTGTGTGTAGATAGGGCAATTACAAGGAATTGTTTCTACCGTTTGAGAATATTATTTTTGTCTAATTTAAATTCGCTTGAGAATTCAGTCGACTAGACAGCAGCCTCTTCTTCAGCAATAGATTATCTTTGTTTTAATTCAGCTTCATATTTTGCCAATCGGTTTTCAAGAAATTTCTTCATTACCCCCCTGGAAGATGATAGGCTAGCCCTATCTCGTTTTATTGCATCCTTAATGACATCAGTAGGCATTTCACTTAATGAAGAAGTGGATTTAGTTTTCTCAAGATTAGCTGCTCTTTCTTCAGCAGGAATCTTATCACGGGCATCCTGACTTCCTACTAAAAAAGCCAGCAAGGCTTATTCCTACTGACTCGTCAAAA
>CAYVJW010000152.1:0-3624 GCA_964451885.1 uncultured Candidatus Peribacteria bacterium
AATATCAGCCATAGTTCCCGATTTACGCTACTTTATATTCATTTTTTTATCAGAAATAAGTACGAAAGGAACCGGATTTTTTGTATGGGAAGCAGATTCCTCGCCATTGGGATAGAACATGCCGTCAGAATTACCATGGTCAGCTGTCAGGATGATGTCATAGCCTTTTTTTTGTGCCTCCGGAATAAGTCGGGCAAGGCACTCATCCAGCACCTCAATAGCCTCGATTGTCGGTTTTAGCTTCCCGGAATGTCCCACTAGATCGGAATTGGCATAGTTTTGAACTACCAAATTATAGTCATGTTTCGAAATTTCCTTGAGAGCTCTGTCAGTCTGCTCCCTCGCCGACATTTCCGGTTTTTCGGCATAAGATGGGCATTTCGGAGAGGGGATAAGGACACGCTTTTCTCCTGGGAATTCTTCTTTTTGCTCGCCTGAAAAAAAGAAAGTAACGTGGTTGAATTTTTCTGTCTCAGTGATCCGGAGCTGTGTGCCGCCGAAGTTTGATACTATTTCTCCAAGCGTATTGGGAATAGATTCTTTGCCGAAAGTAAAAGGCTTTTTGGCTTTATTAAAATAATCTCCAAAAGCGCCGAAATTATCAGGATTCATATGAAAAGGCCGGGGGAAATGTTCAAATTTGTCTGCAAAGAGGCTTGTGGCTATTTGCCTGGCGCGGTCTGTCCGGAAATTAAAGAAAATTAGAACATCATCCGATTGGAATTGCCCTTCTTTCACCAGTAATCTGGGAGGAACATAATAGTCGGATTTATCACTGGTTTTATAAAAATAATCCAGGATGTCATTCCATGTCGAACCGGAAGCCTTCACCTTTGGATCACAAAAAACACGATAATGTTGTACCACACGGTCCCAGTTCTTATCCCGGTCCATCCCAAAAAACCTTCCGCCTAAGGAGGCAATGCGGCCGATTTTTTGGCCTTCAATTTGCTGGAGGTATGCCTTGGCGCTTCTTTCTTCTACATCCCGACCGTCCAGAAAAGCATGTATAAAAACGTCAGGAATATTGTATTGTATTGCCATTTTCTGTAGGCCGAACAGATGAGAAAGAAAACTGTGAATCCCGCCGTCGGAACAAAGACCCAATAAATGTATTCGCCCTTTTTTTTTCGCTTTTTTGAATAAATCAACAAGCACTTCATTTTCAAAAAACTCCCCGGACTCTATTTGGTCATTAATTTTTGTTAAAAGCTGCTTCACTACTCTACCGCTTCCAATAGTAATGTGTCCGACTTCCGACCCCCCCGTCTGAAAACTCGGAAGCCCTACGGCCTTGCCGTCTGTTTTTAATTTCGCGAGCGGATACTGATCAAAAATTTTACTCAGAAAAGGCTTGTTGGCTTTTGATATAGCATCTCCTTTGTCGTCATTACCAAGTCCGAATCCGTCCAGAATAATCAGATAAATATTTTTCATTGTTTTGATTTTACGCTAAAGTATTAATTGATGAAAAACAAAAATAGAGGAATCTCCCTTCTTATCGCTATGGGGATTTCCTTCTTACTCCTCGGGATTGTCTTTGTGATCCTTTTGGCAGTATCCAAATCCCTCGAACGAACCGCAAATATCGCCCGAGCCAATCAAGTTTTTTTTATGACGGAATCAGGGATAGAAGCTGCTTTTTATCATCACAATGCCCGGGGGGCGGGGGTGGATTTTGTTAGAGATGGTAATGGGGATGTTGATGATTCTCAAAAAATTTCTCATGGCGCTGTAGGAGGAACAGTAGAATGGGAAATAAAAGGGCGGGATAATCCCATAATCGGACTTTTAAAGGAGAATCAGACAGTGCAGATTCCGTTTTTTTGGGATTCTTCTCTTAATCCGGCTGAAACTGTCCCTGATCCCCTAACAAGTATTGATAATTTTAGACTTACTTTTGATGAATCTGGAACTCTATCAGATTATAATTTTCAGGATCAGGATACGAGTAATGATGAGCATTTAATCGATTGGAAAATTACCAGAAAAAATATAGACAAAAAAGTGCAAACGTTTTTACCTATAGGTAGTTCAATAACCAAGAGTGGGGCGATTTTAGAAAGTGCTGTTAGTGGTATGATAATTAATTCTTCTGCTACTATTTCCGGAAGAATTACTCCTTGTTTAGAATCGGCAGATACTGGAGGGTGTCCGGTGGTATTAAGCAAATTTTTTAGTGGAGATGATAATTTTGTAGGAGTAGGAGGGGGAGGAATATCAGAATTACAACTCATTTTTCGCCCTTTGCTTTCTTTCACAAATAATGCAGGTGCCAAAATTTCCGGGATTCCATTTTCAGTTGATTCGGATAATGATATCCCAAAGAGTTCTTATGACATTGTAGCAAGTGTTGAGTTGGGGAATTTTAATCAAAAACAAGAACTGACCATTCCGGAAAAAACGGCTATCGGGTCTTTTAATTATGTGATATTTGACTAAACAAGGTTAAGATCTTGTAGGGGTGCCCCTTGTGGGTACCCAATTGGTGACAGCCATGCAAACAGGGCAACCACAAGGGATTGCCCCTACGGGATATTTTTTTAGCTCAAGATCCTCGTCCCCATATTCTCACCTTCTATCACCTTCCTGAGGTTCCCTTTCTTCATCAACTCGAAAACAATAATCGGCAGTTTGTTGTCTCGGCACTGGGCAATAGCCGTTGCGTCCATGACTTTCAAATCTTTTTCTAGTACTTCGTCAAAAGTTACCTGATCGTATTTTTTGGCAATAGGATTTTTCCGGGGATCATCATCATAGACTCCGTCTACATTCGTCGCTTTTATGAGAACATCACAATCCAGCTCCAGCGCCCGAAGGCTCGCCGCCGAATCAGTCGTAAAATAAGGATTCCCGGTTCCCGCAGAGCAGATCACCACACGCTTTTTTTCCAAATGCCGCACAGCCCGGCGCCTGATGTACGGTTCAGCCACCGAAGGAGTGTTTAAGGCCGAACAAACCCGGCAAAAAATTCCTTTTTTCTCCAAAGAAGCCTGCAAAGCCACAGAATTCATAATAGTAGCCAACATCCCGATATAATCAGAAGGAACCCGGTCTATCCCGGACTCATGGTTCGCCCCCCGCCAGATATTCCCGGCCCCGATCACAATGGCTACTTCCACCCCCAGTTTATGCACCTCAGAGACTTCCTGAATGATCTGGTCGAGTACCTTATAATCAATGCCAAACTCTTTTTCTCCCAGGAGTGCTTCCCCGGAGAGTTTGAGGAGAATACGGTTGAATTTTTTCATTAAATTAATTATAAATAATCATAGACAAATTGGCAAATTGTATAAAAAAACTTGACAAGTTATAAAAAATAATCATAAATACATTGTTTTAATATTTTTTAATTAAATTTATTATGTCAAAAAGACAGTATGTTCCAACTGAAGCTCCAAATCTGACACCTCCTGCAGTTGATCATTTGCTTTCCTTCTTTCCAGAGATAGATGATCAGACGACAGATATTGATGGTTTGCTTGGGATTGGAGCGTTTGATGTAGGAGCTCTTTCCGAAGAATTTATACGAAGAGTTGAGGGAGTACGTGAAGATATTAGCGATTATGGGTATCCGCCCAAAATTCCAGGGTAAACACTACGCACTAGCAACTCGTTGACGAA
>CAYVJW010000153.1:0-3579 GCA_964451885.1 uncultured Candidatus Peribacteria bacterium
TATTTTATATTTTTATCAGTTTACTTCTCAACACATCACATCAAAATGGAACTTTACCGTGGTTTTTATTTGACAAAAGCACTCAATAGAGCAGTATTGGACTATAAAAAAATCACATGTATACTTTAGAATTTCTTGGCAAAGAAAAAGAAGAAAAAAGGAAATTTGTATTTCCTAGTCTTAAACGAGTTGATTATGGTCCTGATGGACTTTCCGATACAGAAAGAGAGGAGTTGTATGCAAGTATAAATAGAAATGGAAATGCCGCTATGGAAGCATGGGCAGAATCACAAGGTGGAGGATTAGGATTTACTACTTTTGATGATGAAATTTTTAAACACCCATTTGTAAAAATGATTCAAAAGGTTTTATCCCGATAGAATCTAGGTTTTTATCTTTCATTCCAAAACCTATACAAGTGATAACCTGTGATGTGCATGTCACCAGTCTTCGCCCTATCGGGCTACAACTCGGCAGGCCAATTACTACCAAGTTGGCTTAAGAAAAAAACATCTTAGAAAGCGCGAAGACTGTCGCGTCGTAGCGTAGCGAAGACGGACTATTCGAGATCGAACACAAACTACGTCTCGGCAAGCCACTTACTAAAAATCAGTGCATAAAAAGAAAAACCTAAATTTTTCATTTTGCACCTGTCCTTCAAAGTTTTAACGTAGTAGGATTTTTAATTATTAATCCCGAAAAGCGATTATGTACCTCCACCTCGAAACCTTGGGATGTAAAATGAACTATCTCGACTCGGAAAAAATTAAAACCGAACTTCAAAAGTCCGGTTTTTTATTTTCTAAAGAAAATCCTGATTACGTTATCATAAACACTTGTGCCGTCACACACACAGCTGACAAAAAATCTTTTTTTAAAGCTAGAGCGTATCTGAAAAAAGGAAAAAAGATCATTTTTACCGGATGTGGAGCAAGAGTTTCTCGCGATTATCTGCGAAAAGTTATCCCCGATTGCGAAATCTGTCCGACCGTTCAAGACGTATTGATGTTTTTTAAAAACATTATGGATTCTTCCCTTAATAAGGGGAGATTGAGAGGGGTTAGAGTACAAACTGAAGGAAATATCCGAACCAGAAAATTTATAGAAATCCAAACTGGATGCGACACTTACTGTGCCTACTGCATCATCCCCTTCGTACGAGGAAAATCAAAAAGTCGCCCCCCGGAAGAAATTATCCGAGATATTCTAGAACTGGAAACACAAGGTAGTAAAGAAATAGTTCTCACCGGAATAAACCTGGCCGCCTGGGGTGCAAGTAACACCAATAAACCGGAAGAAAATCGATTTGCCGAACTTCTAAAAAAAATCCTGGAAAAAACAAACATTCCTCGGATCAGGATTTCTTCCGTTGGAGCCAAATTTCTGAAAGATGAATTTTTTGAAATTTTCGCAAACGAAAGAATCTGTGATCACCTCCACATCTCCATCCAATCCGGATCAGACCGAATTCTCAAAAAAATGAACCGGCGCCACGGAACAAAAGAAATCATAAAAGTCGCACAAAAAGCAAAAAAAGTTCGAAAAGATGTAGCTTTAACTGCCGATATTATCGTAGGATTTCCGGGAGAAACAGAAACAGATTTCCAAGAAAGTATAAATCTGGCTAAGCAACTAAAACTAGCAAAAATCCATGTCTTTCCCTTTTCCGAAAGAACCGGAACACTGGCTGAAAAACTGGAACCGAAAGTTAAAGAAACCATAAAAAAAGAACGTGCCGAAAAACTACGAAAAATTGGTGATGAACTAAGAAAGAATTTTTATAAAAAATACTTCGGAACGAAAAAAGAAGTTCTTTGGGAAGCAAAAGGAATGGGGGTTACGTCTAATTTTATTCGGGTTAAAAAGGAGGGGGTAGTGGGAAATACGTTGGAAGAAGTGGTGTTAACGGAGGAAAATGTGATATGGTAGAATGCGGTTAACAGTTAACAACGAACAGTGAACAAGATACTGTGCAAGTCACCCGCTTACGAGTGACTGAACGAGATTACCGGAAGTGCGGAGTTGTTGTTCTAAAAAACCGAAAATTTATCCCTAAAGATGAATTTTCGAGAGGAGGACATTACGGAGCACTGTAGGTCGTCCGCGATAGCGGGCTACCGGAAGTGCGGAGTCATGTCCGACGATGGCGGAGAAGGAGGGATTCGAACCCTCGGTACCCGTAAGGGTACACTTGTTTTCGAGACAAGCCCGTTCGACCGCTCTGGCACTTCTCCATATGAATTATATATTCTTCTGATTTAATCGTCACCTATTATCGAATTGCGCACACTTATCGGATCGTACAATAGTTCCTTTTGCCTATTCCAAAAGTTGTTGATTTCCAAAAAGTCCCCCAGCTATCGTGGACTTTGCACATACAAAATCAGTAATCGAGTCAATGCAACTAAAGAATCTATATGAGTACGTTCAAGACTATGAGGAGCATCTGCACCAAAGCCCAGCAGAGCTGTTTGAATGTCGTTTCCAGCTGCCAAAGCTGAAGCCGCATCCGAACTATAACGATTAAAAACATCTCTTTTGTGAGGTAAGTTGTGCTTTTTACAAAGTTCAATCAATTTTCTAGTAAGATTATGACTATATGGGCCCCTCTCATCTTTCATAGCAATCGTAATTCCTCGTTCACTGGAATTTTGTTTCTTTGCTACTACTGAACAGTCTACCAGCACCATAGAGGATGTCTCAGGAGGTAAAATCGAAGAGGCTCCCGATCCCACTTCCTCAGTCACAGTAAATAATAAATGTAAATCAGTAGGAATAAGAATGTTCAATTTTTTAATTGCTTTTATTAGGGTTAAAACTATAGCTACACCAGCTTTATCATCAAGATGTCTAGCATTGATAAAACCATTTGTAATTTCCGGATTAGAATCAAAAGCAACAAAATCTCCAACATTTATTCCAAATTTTTCGGTATCGGCCTTACTATTTGTTATTTCATCTATTCTTATCTCCAAATTATCCCAACACACTGGAAATTCGTTGACTTCTTTGATGCCACAAGCGTGTACAGATGCTTTTTTAGGTAAAACAGTTCCCCTAAATGTTTTTTCGTCATCTGAATATATTGTAATTCGCGCACATTCTGCAAAACGTGCAGCCCATCCCCCGATATTTGTAATCTTTAATCTACCATTTTTTTTTATTTGTGTTACCATAGCGCCTATTGTATCCAAGTGCGATACAATGGCTCGCTCATGCAAAGCCTGATTTCCTTTTATAGTAGCACTGATTGCGCCTCTGTTAGTAACCTCAAAAGGAATTTCCATTTGAGTTAATTCCCTACTTATAAAAGTTGCTATCTTTTTAGTTAAACCTGTAGGACTTGGAATATTCAAAAGTTTGAATAATGTATTTATCAAATATTCTTCATCAATAACCTTCAGTATATTTTGAGCTTCTTTCGTAGTCTGTTCTTCTGGGTGATCTAAATTCATTGTCATATTGTTTATATATCATTCCTCGCTAATTTCGCATATATCAAAAACAATGTCAATGGTGTGTATCAGATATTTCCAAAAACTCATGAGTCAAAACCATAACAAAGCTTATCAAGTAGGC
>CAYVJW010000154.1:0-3434 GCA_964451885.1 uncultured Candidatus Peribacteria bacterium
TTTTTGACTTTTTTTGAGGTGAAAATTACGGACAGACGATTTAGGTCACACCCGTTCAATACCTACTTTTTGCGAACGATGATCGTTTATTTTTTCTGATGCGACGCGAATTATTTGAAAAAGTCCGTCTACACTCAAGTTTTTTCGAGAGCGAATTTTGTTTTTTGTTTTCATGAGAATAGCAAAACTGAGTAATTTTCTTACTCAATATTAGCTAAATCTTTACGAAAACAAAAAATTTAATTCCCTTGTTTATGCACTTTTATAAAATTGCGGGAATTGCTGCTTTTTGATAGATCAATCTTCTACTGGAAAAAGGTTATTAAATATTATGAAAATGATCCACAATTGATATCAACCCTTGCTAAAAGAAACTATCAAAAAGCTGTAATCATGGCGGAACTTCTCGGAAAAATGCAGGGCGATTTAACCCCTGAATTTTTACATCAAAATCCGGAGCTATTAACTGAGTTTAATAATACCATTCAATGGTACGAAATGGCTGAAAGTTTTGAAAATAATCATTCCACACTCCTTGGTCTTTACGAGTTAACTGGCGCCCATAAGAAAAGGGAATTACTACTTTTTAAAATTAAATAAGACTCCAGAAAATTCGAGGACAGCCAAATACCGGCTGTCCCCGAATGATGCTATTTCGACTACAAGATCACTTCCCTGTTCCTCCTTTTTTTACCAACGCTTCGAACTCTTCGACCATTAGGGGGCGGCCAAAGAGGTATCCCTGAAAGAGGTCGCACCCTTTTTTTTGTAGAAAATCGAATTGTTCTTGAGTTTCTACCCCTTCAGCTACCACTTTGATTTCGGAGGGATGCACCAGACCAATAAGTCCGGCTGCGAAATGTCCGTTTTCAGGAAGATAACGGACAAATTCCCGATCAATCTTCAGCCAATCGAATAACCTGCGAAGAACATAAGTCAGGTTCGAGTAGCCTTTCCCGAAATCATCGATTGCCAGCTCTACCCCTATCTGTCTGAGAGCCGTCATCTTCTCGGATGATTCGGGCGTTATGGGAATGGATTCGGTGTTTTCTAGCTTTAACAGATCCGGATCCAAAACCAGAACTTCCCCATCAATTTTCTGCAACAAAGCCTGGCTGATTATTTGGATAAAGTCCTTTTGCCCCCATTGTTTTCCGGATACGTTGACGGAAACTTTCATTCGAGGGAAGCCATTCTTCTTCCAAATCGCAAGCTGTCTGCAGACTTCCTGAATCACCCAGGTGCCGATAGGAACGATAATGCCTATTTCTTCGGCAAAATCGATCCAATCTCCGGGGGGAATAATCCCCTGCTCCGGATGCCGCCATCTGATGAGCGCTTCTGCTCCCACGATATTACGTTTCGGATCCACTTGTGGCTGATAGGTCATGAAGAATTGGCCTTTTTTCAAGGCCACTTCCAGATCATTTTTCAGCATCCGCCTCCGCAGTACTTCAGCCCGCATCTTCGGGTCGAAAAATTTGAAAACGCCTACCGTTTTTTTATCGCAGCTTTTCCATTCATCCTTGGCTTCGTACATGGCCGCATCGGCATCTTTATAAAGCGTTTCTTCCTCCTCTCCGTCTCCGGGAAATAAGGCGATGCCAATAGAAAACATAATCTGCAGTTCTTCCCCATCATATTTCACAGGAGCCGCTAGTTCAGCAAGTATTTTTTCCACAACTCCGGTTACTTGATTTGGGCTTTTGATGTTGGAAAGAACTACGGCGAATTCGTCGCCTCCCAACCTGGCAATCAGGTCTTCTGTTCGCAGGCAGGACTTCAATCTTTTCGCTAGTTCTTGAAGAAGCCTGTCTCCAGCCGCATGCCCAATTGTATCGTTGATTTCTTTGAACCTGTTCAGGTCCAGGATAAGCACGGCCAATTGCTCTTTATACCTTTTGGCATAAGCCAGCATTTGCCGGAACCTTTCCGTAAAGAAGAATCGGTTCGGCAACCCGGTCAAGAAATCTTCCTGGCTGAGCTTGCGCATTTTTTCTTCGGCCATTTTCCGCTCGGTGACATCCCGGCAGAGCGCCAAGATTCGAACTGAACCGTCCAACATGGTTTTTGAACCGGCGCTAAAAGCAACATGAACCGTCTTGTCCTCCATATGCCGGAATTCCATTTGCTGGTCACGAACTTTTTCTCCTCTAGCACACTTTTTGAGCACTTCCTCCATTTTTTTCCAATGTTCGGCGACCATCCATCCCCTTATCGAACAGCCTACGATCTCTGCCTGATCCTGTATCCCAAAGATTCTGCAATAAGGATCGTTCACCTCCAGAATCACCCCTTTGTTATCCAACGCTACAATGCCCGTGTCTGTCTTATCCACCAAGTTTTGTAGCTGTGTTTCTCTTTCCGTGAGTTGCTTTGATCGTTCCTCTACTCTTCTTTCTAGTGATTCGTTGAGATGCCTGAGTGTTTCTTCACTTTTCATCAATGCGTCTTCCGAAGGTTGGATGACCCAGCGCAGAAAGACATAGGTCCCCAAAACAATCAATACGATCGCAATCTCTCCGGACAAAACAAACGTGCGCATGAAGGGAGCCCGGATCACAGCTACGTCGATTTTAGCCACGAGCCCGTAATCAAGCTCCGGTATCGGCTCATATGCCGCCAACACCATCTCTCCTCTGTAGTCGCGTCCGACTATCGTACCAGACTTTCCGAAGAGTGCTTGTTCCATGGGTTCGGCAAGTCCTGATCCGATCCGAATATTTGACGTGTTCTTTTTATGCGAGCCAAATCTGTGCCGAAAGAGAAAAACGATATTTTCTCCTTCCTGTTTTGCCATGGTAAACTCAAATCCTTCTCCGATCGCTTCGTACGACTCATGGGCTTCTTGTAGCTGACTCAAGGTAACGTTCGTTGCGCTTTCTGATCGGGTATTTATACTCTCTACCTTGTCAAACTTTGCCACTGAGCCGATAAGTGTCGCCCGACTGTGTACCATTTCTTTCAGTTGTGTTTCATGTAGCCGAAAATCATGCTGATATGCCCGGTATTCTGAAAACGCAGTAGTGCCCAAGACAATTACAGTCATGATCAAAAACAGGATTATTACCCGCCTTTGCATGTTTTTTGACCAGTTCAGGGTAAACATAACTATTCACCTCTCCGTATGTGCAAGTAAGTATGAAGTTTAAAGTCCAAAGTCGAAGGTCTAAAGTAAACACTTTAATCAATTCATTTTGGACTTTAATGCAGTCAAAATGTCAAAGAGCCGATTCATCAAGTATTTTTAATGCAAAGCCGTATAAATAACCTAATGAATACGGTCAGGAAGGTAGCGAATGATATTTATTTGTCAAATTTCAACAAGGAAAGGTTCGAAGTGTTTTACAAAGATGCTGAAAAAAATATGATTATCGACCTTAGGGCGAGAGACAAAATAACTTGAACAATTTCATCACAGCTTCACATCATCT
>CAYVJW010000155.1:0-3418 GCA_964451885.1 uncultured Candidatus Peribacteria bacterium
TTCGTCAACGAGTTGCTAGTGCGTAGTGTTTACCCTGGAATTTTGGGCGGATACTGGAAACATTTAAATTTCTTTGAGAATGAAACCTACTTACACGCACGAGTGCCACGAGTGCAAATAGGAGATAAAGTTGGGTTTATGGAAGGATTTTTCAGGAAAATTTTCTCGTGGATGAAGTTTTGGGAATAAGTTGGAGGTCAAAAACCCCAAGCATCAAAGTTTAATACGTTTTCTTTATCTCCACTCCCTCAAAAAAGTAATTAATAATCTCCTTATAATTTTTTCCGTCCCAGGCGAGCCTTCGTGCCGTGTTGCCGGAGAGGCCTACTCCATGGCCTTTTTGATCCAGGCCTTCGTCAAAGGGAAGAGGTTGTTCTTTGGTCCATGGATATTGAGTACTCCATTTATCTGAGCTGTATCCGGCGCTTTGGGTGAAATACGGACCTACGACCGGCTGTCCATTATGAGTGATCACCCGACCTTCTGTTGCTTTGATTAGCCTTTTTTGTTCCGGATGATAGTTTTCCCATTCATATCCCAGGTAAAGCTGGGATGATTCTGCTGAATCTTCCAGGTCATAGAGGGTAGTCGCAAATTTTCTTTTCGATCCGGAATATACAAGCGCGTAACTTCTGGCCAGAATCTGGATAGCGTGCTTCTTTTCTGTCGGTTCACCGGATGGTTCTTCTCCCAATCCCCAAAGATATTCTTCTATGGAAAGCTGGTTTACCAGTAACAGCTTTTGAGTGCCTTTGTCATTAACCGCATGGACATTGATCTGTCTTCGGAAAGTATTGTATTTAAAACTTCCTAAATCTCGATCATAATTAACTATTTCGATAATCCCTTTAGTTTTGAATTTCGGGTCTTTTAAATCAAATTTTTGTTTCCCATAAATAACAGTGATTTTATGGTTTGTATCGGATGGGAGAGCTTTTATCTTTGTCATGGGAGAAACCTTGGCTATAAACTTATTTTTGCTCCAGATCTCAATTGATTCTTTGGAACGCAGATAGGCTATATTTTTATCAAAATAAGAAAGTTTTACTTTTATTTCTGGTTTTGGCTCTTCTTTCTTGGTTGCCATTGCGTGAAAAGTACGTCCCGTCGCTTTTATATTCCGGTGAGGCCGGATAGCCGATACTTTCATTGGTTTTGTAAATTTTGTAACCAGTTTTCCTTTGTCTCCTGACACCTGGACGGGAAATTTTATTGTATAACTATCAAAAGTAGCGTTCATTTGCCCCCGGAAAATTTTGGGAATCAGAGTAAGTTCGAAAAGCCCGTTCGGAACGTCTTTTACTTTAACATTCGCCCGGAATGTTCCGATTCGCCCGGATCTGATCTTTTCGATAGAGCGAAACTTCCCGATAAGTATCCCTCTGTCAGGAAGGTTTTTCACTTTCAGTTCGGCTCCTTTTGGCCAATCAAATTTTGACCCGTTTCTTATCCGGGCTTCTATTACTGTTCTTTCTCCTCTCTTTAGAATCACCGGTTTTCCTATACTATTGGCCAGAGAAATTGCGGGGATTTTTTCTGCTCTCTTAAAAACTTTATTCCTTCGTATGTTTGCAGCTTTATTGCTTTTTGCCAGGAAATCTCGGCCTGTTTTTTTTCCGCCTCTCAGCATTTCTGCTTTTATGTCGGTTTCTTTTCTGATCCATGGCAATTTTTTAACAAGGTATTTACCGGGACAAGCTGTTCCGTGTCCTCTTTTTGCCACATCGCGATGCCCGGAAATATTGTACGAATTTTTCCCGAGATAATTTCCGCGTCCCTTCGGTTCTACTTTATATCTGTTCGCATGGTCAGCCATCAGCAACGTTAAAACTTCAAGCTGGACAACCGTCGGTTTTTCTCGTTGAAAATTTCCCATAAGAGCAATACCGATAGTCCCCACATTATAATAGGCCGTATGGGCTCCGACAATCGTCGGACCTCCGGCGCGTCCTTCATAAATATTTCCTTTTTTATCAATCACATAATGATAGCCGACATCTCCCCAACCACGCGTCAGCGTATGGAAAGCGTAAATAGCTCTCATTATTTCTTTTGGATTTCGGCTTTCATCGATCACCTCTCCGGTATGATGGATAACAAATTTATTAATTTCTCTGTTCTCTTCCATAGGCCAAGTCAACTGTCGACCTTCATCATCTTTTCTTGCAATAATTTTAGGACGAAGAGAGCGTGGCAGCATTTTTGCTTCCGGTATAATTTCCCGAAAATAACTCTGAAACCCCCTAAAAGGTTTCCAGGTCCGTAAACCTTCATTTGCTTCCCATCCTTCCCGGGAAACATACTCCGGGGGCATTACTCTTATTCTGTGGGACAACCCCGTGAGAGGATTATCTCCTTTGTCATCGTCAAAAGGGTCGAACTTGGCTATCAGGTTTTCATCGGGAATCCGAGTATCCATCCATACTATTTTTCCCGAAAAAGGTTCCGAGCTTTTCAGCCAGATTTTGTTTCGAGGGTTCCCACTCAATAGTTCTGAAGATGTTGGAAAGTCATCATCTACGTGTAATTCTCTCCACTCATTATATGTTTCGGCCCGGAAGAAGATTTCCGGAAGAGGTTCACCACTTCGGATTCCCATAGCCGTAAACTCTATGGGCGAAGTAATTTCTGTGGGGGTTCTCGAAAGTGCGATTTCTTGCTCGGAAATGTCGAGCCCTGTACCGGTAGATTGGCTCCATAGCGAAGCAACTCCAATAGCTAATTGTTCCAACATATTTTTTTATTTATTTTGTATAAATCGCGGGATTATAACAAAAAATACTTATTAAGTCAAAAAACAGAGCTTGACAAAACAAGGAGAACGATTAGAATATAAAAGGAATTGTTCTTTTACATCCTGACGAACTAATTAATGGGTATTTTCTCTGTTTCTTGATTATTCTATATTGCCACAGACCTAATAATAGCGTCTGGGGTATTGGATTCAAATCGAATACAGAGTTCTGCTTATTAAAGCTATCGGGCTATCGATTTGATGATCAGTTGTTTTTTGTCATTAATTTGGTGGCTCGAAAGATGAGTCGTTTTATGTTGTCTGTCTCTTTTTGGGAGAATACAATGAAAGGCACCTGTCCCCGTTGTGAAGGAAGAGGATATAAAAGCTACGAAGTAACTGGATCCTCTTCAAGGCGACGTATAATCTGCGAATTATGTAATGGTGACGGAAAAATCATCCTCAGAAAATCTCATGTGATGCTTGTTTTTGTCTCCGTACCAGTCCAAGGGTATCCCCACCCATCAATTGCACTACGTGCAAAGATACAGGAGAAGTGTACAGGTAACATTACTTCTTTCTCAGAACGTTCCACATAGGGCAGTGACGGATCTCCGTCACTGCCCGGACAAAGTTCCATTTTGATGTGATGTGTTGAGAAGTAAACTGATAAAAATATAAAAT
>CAYVJW010000156.1:0-3417 GCA_964451885.1 uncultured Candidatus Peribacteria bacterium
AAAAGGCCAAAAATGGCCTTTTTTTAGGTCTTGGGTGTCGAACTTGGGTTAAATGATTTTCTGGGGATTGTGTCATTTAAAAAAGGATAAACTGTTAAATTTACTAATCAGTTTCAGCTTGTTTTTTTGAAAAATGAAACTGATAATTTTTTGATTTTATAATTCTGATCAGTTTTACTTTGATATTTTGATTAATTTCCACTGCTTTGCTCGCATCAGAAATGTAGGAATTACTAAGTTCTACCAAATGTACAAATCCTTGAGTTCCCAAGGAAGGAATATAAACAAAAATCCCATATTTCTCTATCGAAACTACTGTACCTTCAAAAAAATCTCCTATTTTTACCTCTTTTCCGTTAATGACGGCACTTGCCACTTCTGCTTCAACCTCATCTTCATTCGGATGATACTCATTGGGAACGCAATGATAACCAGTTGGTTTTACCTCATCATCCGGGAGACCTAGTTTTTCCATTTTAGTAGGTATTAATTGCGTATTAAAATACTATCATAAAGTAATCAAATTTCTAAAAAAGTCAAGCAATCATTGACTTATTTTACAAAATATACAATATATAATTAATTAAGTATTGTCCCATAATTTTTTTAGGGACATTTTTGATGAGAAAAGACTACAATTTGAAAAAATTAAATAAAATTATTAGCATAAGCTTAAATGAAAATAAAAAGTGTTTCTATTGGCGGCTGGTTTCAAAGGACTGGATTACATCTCTTTGAGGTTTATGATTTTTTATGCACACAGAAAAGCCCTTTAGCATTGAATGAAAAAAAGCTAATAAAACTTCATAAAGGCTTGAATATAAAGTCCTTCGAACTGAAAGTGGCTTCCATCGAATATATTGACCTGAGAACTAAGAATGATATTCAGATTAAGATTTATGAAGATGGTCTTATCGTTCTTCAAAAATTATCTTCGAAAATTAAAAAAGATATTGAAACTTTGCAAAACTACAATGAGAAAAAGCTTTCTCCCATACTTCAATATTTATTCAGTTTAGGAGCGCCTATCCCCAAAGAACTCGTAAATGTAAAATCAATTTATCCGTATTTTGTTGTACTTCAAAAAGCTAAAGAAAAAGAAATTGATAAACTGTTGTCTGACTTCAAACAAGCAAAAACCTTTGAAGTACATAAAAAATCCTTCGAAATCTATCGAGGAGATAAATTATACATTGTAAACAACATTTCAGAAACAGACGAAGCGATTGGACGACTAATTGAAGAAAGAGTTTTTATCCGTGAATTCAAAGGACAAATTCATCGCTATTTGAATCTTCATAGAATTATCTGGGAACGAATTGCCGATGTAAAAGAACAAAAAAAGATATATGCTGCAGATGCCGAAAGATTTCTAAGTCGTTTGGAAGAATACAAAAAGACGATCAACCTTATTGAAACTCGTATAAACCAAATGGGATTTTATCTGCACACTCGATCGGGAATTCTAAAAAGCAAGGAAAGTTTTCGGGAACTGGGCGATGCTTTTGAGTTTAAGTACGACACAATGGAAAATACGCTCAAATATGTAAGAGAGATTTGGGTAATGACAGAAAACTATGTAAATTCCGCTATTGAAGTGTTTTCTGAAATTCAAAACCGAGGAACAAGCCAATCTGTTGAAAGTCTAACCATTATTACCTCAATGGGAGTAGGAGGTACAATTATGGGGCTTTTCACAAAGGAATTACCAACCCTTAATTGGACAGGAATAATTTATTTCCTTATTTTAGTCGGAATTGGATACACCGCTAAAAAACTTCTGAGGCTTTTTTATAAAAGAAAAAAATATGAGATTCAGGATGTGGAGATAGATACAAATATTGATTGGGGGAAATAATTTATCATAATTCTTCCTCCCAATACGCCTGTATCTTCTCCTCTGTCACATCCGCAGCTTTCACAAACTTCTCCGCTATCACTCGGAGATTTTTCGGTGATACCATAAGTCCCGCAGTCACATATTCCTTCCTACCTCCTTGGATAATCTCTATGCAGACCAGAGCATTATGAGGTTCTTCCAGATTTGCTGATATACAGAAGGCTAAATCTTTGAATTCAAAGTCATCGATTTTGATGTGCATGTCGTCCGTCATGGAAATTGGAGATTAAGAAATATGGAAAAACGACTCCTTGGGGATTGAGGAGTCGGAGCGGCTTCAGAAATATTTTCATAACTAAAGTGAGGCAACTAACTGCTGCGACCCACTACCCTAAGCATGCCTTTCGGCTCACCTAAACAATGGAGCAAGGAAGTTGCCTCTCTCCAACTTTTTAGATGAGTACACTCAATCTGTCTCCAGATACTGGAAATTTCAGGCATGACTAGAAATTAAAGTAGTTTGGTCGCACCAACACCATATCCTAAAAAACCGCTTAGTCAAAAGAAAAAGAAGACATCGAGAAACTTGGATTTCTTATGTGAATCTAAACTACGTGATATGTTTCTGCCGGATTTTTTTTGATAAATTTCTTAAATTCACCAACAGTAAATTGGAAAAAATCACTGCTCCACCTCCCCTCCCATTGACCAGCTACCTTTGTATCATCTGGATACCCCTCTAAAAGTGCTCTTGGACTATCAACAATCTCTACCGAAATTTCGTTTTTATCTTCTAAAAAAACTAAAAACGGATGATGAGAGAGTTTTTTACGCTCCCGAATGCCGCTTTTAGCAAAAAAATCTTCTACATCCCTGCGGAAACCATTGAATTTAATATTCTTCATGAGAAATAAAAATTTACTTAATTTTATTTAAGTATACAACTCAGTCAAATTATTTTAAAAAAGATTTGCAATTGTCTTTTCTTTGTGTTAAAATATCTTATCAACTTGATTTTTTCAAGTTGCTAAAGTGTTCGTTCTTTGGCAGTTTGTTTCTTTTTGTTCCCGGTCTGAGGCTGTAATGTCTTAGATCTATTGCCTCGTTAATCGAGACCCCGTGCCATCTTAGGGAAAACATTAGTCGGCTTTTGTGGCATGAAGCGTTAATGGTACTGTCTTTGTAGCAATGCAAAGAAGTGGAAATACCTCTTACAAAAAAGTTTCTCATCCGAGATTGTTTCGAAAGGATGTAAAATCGCACGTGCTGGATACGCAATCTATGAGACCAATCTAACATTCCAGTAACGCGAGTGAGAGTCCTATTTTGATTCATGGGTTCTCATGGTTGGGTCAGTCCGCTCAATCGCAAAAAAATTGGACTACTATCACTTGATTCGTCAGGTGGTAGTGCAGGGAACAAAAGGGAGTTGACACAAAGAATTCAACGGGCACTTTTAAATAAAAACAAAAAATGTCCTCTCAGGCTGTGCTGAGAGGGTGTTTTTTTATAGGAAAATATCAAAGGGAGCGACCAACTAGAAGACAATCACTAAAAGCGACTTAAAGCCTGAAGAT
>CAYVJW010000157.1:0-3353 GCA_964451885.1 uncultured Candidatus Peribacteria bacterium
AGTCCGGTTCTTAGAAGGCTGGAGCTCAGCAATGGGCTCTGGCTATTCGGCCTCATGTTTACAGATTTTTTTTAATTTGGCATCACCTCCTCCGTACACCTTTACAGAAGAAGCAGTAATAAAGTTAATCTGAAAATTAACACTAATGGGCTGACTCATACCTCCGAAAGTAAAATTATTCTGATCCATACATACCAAATAGCGAATTAAAAAAAGATGACCTTGATTCAATACATCAAGGAAAATTTAATCTTTGTGTTAGCTTTTATGTCTATTTTTTTAAAAGCCTTGAAGCCAAAAGCCCCATAAAATCCTGGACTTTCTTTTTTTCTTCATCAGAAAGATTTGATCCAAGCATTTTTTCCAAGTCATGCCCTTCTGCTTTCATTCTTCCTTTTTCTTCGCTAAGAGTGAAAGTCTGCTGTTCTGCATTATACTGCTTCGCATCAAGTTGCGAATTATCGTGAGACGAGTTCACCTGATCACCACCAATTTTTTTGGTTTCTCCCGTTATAAAATACTCAGGAGATTTTCCGTAAAATTTTGCTACACGATATAAATCTTTCAGAGAAAGAGGCGCATTCCCATTCAAGAGGCGACTTGCCTTAGAACTCATCGCCGCTTTCGTTGCATTTTCCCCGGCTAATGCTGCACCTAAAACTTGTGCCTTAGTTCCTTTTTCCTCCATAAGTTCCAAAATCTTTCCCCTCGCCAAATGGTCTAGAGGGGAAAGTGTTTGAGGATTTGGAGCAGTGTCTTTTGACATAATTTACCTATATTTATATGCCATGTTTTTTTACGTGTCAAGAAAAAGCTATCGAAAAATGATAATTTTTTATCAAAAAGTTTGACAAAGAATTACTTGTTTAATATTTTCGTTTTGTGATAAAAAAATATCAAATTTTGATAATAAAATATCGAATAATGAAAAACAAAGCCAGGAAGATTGATTATCCAGTCCTGCCTATTGAAGACGAAAACTACAAATTCACCCCTAATGAATGGGCTATTTTCATTGTATTTCTTTCCTTTCTTCTCGACAAAAAACATCAACACTTTGTGAAACACTACCAAGGAACAGCACTAAACGCTAAACATTCAGAACTTCATTCCTCTTTAGTCAAAGCCCTAAAAGTTTTTTCCGCCCATTCCTACTATTTTATCTGATGCCCCAAATTCTCATCGGCTATCTTCTGTTACCAGTTTTGTTTCTCTTGGGAGCAAAGAATCTCCTGTCTTTCGTTGTTGCCGAAGACCCCACTCATCCACGCCACTTTTCGTCCCTCATGAAAGGACTTTTTTTCTTCGTCCTTTTTCTCGTTGCGGGACATATTTATTTTCTTTTTCTTATTTCTCATGCCGGAGTCTAAAGCTGTCACCACCGCCAATCAAAGAGAACAAACGCTCCAATACTTTGTAAACAAGGGAATGGAGAAGGCAGTCATAAATACCATCTGGAACTCACACGCTAAAGACCTCACTCCCGCCGAATTCGTGTACTTTCAGGAAACTGCCTTGAATCTCAAAGCCAATATCCTCAAAAAAGAAATCTTTGCGGTTAAGTACACCAACCACCAAACGAAAAAATCTACAGTCACTCTTATTATTGCCGATGCCTTTCTGGATCGGCTCGCCAAACAAGACCCCCGATTCGACTCGGTTGCCTCCGGAGTTGTACGGAAAGAACAAAAATTCAAGAAAACCACACACTTCAATCCAAATACAGGATTCAATATTCCTGTAGTCGAACATGAAGAGTCTCCTGAAACCCTCAAAAAAACCATTCTCGGAGCATGGGCGATCGGCTATCGCAAGAATGCCTGCCCGCTCTATTTCTTTGCCGCATGGGACACCTACTCCGCCCCAAAAGATACATGGAAGAAATTTCCTGATGCCATGATCCTTAAATGTGCCGAAAGTCGGGTAAAAAAACGTCTTTTTGTTGGCGAGATGGGAGATGTCTACACCGAATCAGAAATGGATAGTGCAATTGCTGAACAGCGAAGTCAAAAAATGAAAACGCTGCTTTTCGACAAAACCAAAGAAGAAATATTTGCCGAAATTGAAGTCATAAAAACTGAAAAAGAACTCCACACCTACGGAGAAAAACTCAAAGAATACTTCCCTCAGTTCAACGAAGATGATGAAACTGAAATCAAATCTAAATTTATCGACCGCCTCGCCGCCCTTAAAATTCCCGCCAAAAAATGACCTTCTCCTTAACCGCTTCCCAAAAATCCCTCGTAGAGCAGATGGACGATCTGGTCGTAAAGATCACTAAAGCCTCCAAAAAAAAGAAATTCCAGAACCGAACGAGCAAAGAACTCAAAAAACTTGAAAAACTTCTCGAAACCCAAGAAGCCTTGTACCTGCCCTATACCATTAAAAACAAACATTTTATCACCGCCTCAAAACTTAAGGATTTTCAGATCTGCTCTCTGAAGTACCAAAGAAAATATGTAGATTTAGAAGATTCCGGGATTGAAGAAGACGAGACGCATTTCCGAATCGGCTCGGCTCTGGATTCATGGCTCACCGAATCTAAAACCTACTTTGAAGAAACTTCCCCCACAGTTTCCCGCCGAAGCGGAGAAAATCCAAATGAACTTACCCGAGGCGACTCCCAAAAAGTCTACCAGATGGCAGAAGAATTTTTTGCCAACAAGGGTATGAACCACAAACCCAAGAAAAGAATCTTCATTTTTGTTCGGGAGGGACTACTTTTCAAAGCCGAACTTGATGACGGATCGCAGATTGAATCAGACCAGCTTTTTACCGACATAAAAACCACCGCTAATATCCTCACCTTTAGCCCGCTCAAATTCGGTTATCCTCTCTCGATGACTTTCTACCAGATGGCGATTGAAGAACGAACCGGAATTTTATGTGAAGGCAGATTTTCCGCTATGGACAAAAATCCAAGTTTTTCCCGCTCAAAATCCTATATTCTCCCTGCTGAAGATCTTCAGTTTTATCGAGAAAATGTTCTGCTCCCGCTTCTGAAAGATGCTGTTCTCACCCAAAAATCAAACCTTTTCTACCCCTGCAAAAACTGGGAGACCTGTTGTGATTGTGAATACTACACTCTCTGCCCGCACTCTCGGCAAACCGAACCGGAAATTTTTTCGCTTACTTAAAACTTTCTCCCATCCCTCCTTGCTCGTTTTCGTTCCCTCCCAACATAAAACCAAAAAAATCCAAAACCTTCAATGACTGCTCAAATTACATTTACTGCTTCCATTCAGGATTTTCGCCGGATGAAAATCCAGAAACACCTCGACTTACCCTCGATTTATACCCTACCGATATCAAGACTATCCAGCAGTTGATCGCCGCCGAATACGATCAACTCT
>CAYVJW010000158.1:0-3305 GCA_964451885.1 uncultured Candidatus Peribacteria bacterium
TATTTTTATCAGTTTACTTCTCAACACATCACATCAAAATGGAACTTTGCCGAAACCTCTGTTTCCGGGAATTTTTTGCTTTTAAAAACACATAATTTTGTATATTATAGTTAAAAATAAAATGCGTGAAAATACTTCACATTTCGCCCAAACAGAATACTTAACTGCTCTTGACCTACACCAAAGGCTTCATACCGATGGCAAAAAACAACTCCGAGACGATATTCTCTCCGGGCGAGTTGCATTAAAGAATGGGCATTCTTTTCCGGAGGAGGTGGCCTTGGTATTGAGGAAAGAAAATTAAGGCATGGAAAAAAATCTAAGCGTTTTCGGCCGATTTAAGACTATCTGGATTTCAGATTTCCTTAAAAATGTTTTGTTAAAAGAAAAAAGCCCTGTTCCTACTTGGAAATTCTGGTTTACCTGGAATACGATCTTTGCACTTATTTTTTCTTTTTTTCTTTCCATCGGATTCAATACGTTTCTTGCGGCCTTCGAGCAAAATGAACTGGACAAAATCCCGGATTTTGAAATCCAACTTCAAGGCGGAAAATTCAGCACTACAATTCCTGAGCCGTTCTTTTGGTCTAATGAAGGGTTTGTCGTCGTTCTTAATACGAAGGAGGTTCAATACGATAAATCTATTTTAGATGACTATGAAGACGGTTTTTTTATTACTAAAGAAAAAATCATTCCCAAAAACGAAGATGACTCCAGCGAACTCATCTTTTCCGAAATTGAAAAAGAATTTTTCCTTTCCAAAGGCAATATTCTAAATTGGTTCAATAAATATCGAACGGTTATAAAAATAGCGATAACGCTTCTGATATTCTTTGGATTTTGTTTCTTCTTGAATATTTTTCGGCTTATTACAGCGATATGGTGGGCATTTATTTTTTGGGTTGTGGGGATAATTGCCGGCATAAAAAACTTTTCTTTCAGCACTGCCTATCTGGCGGTTTTAAATTTATATTTGATTCCTTTGTTAATCGAAATACTGCTCCTGACGAACGGAATAACTATCCCCTTCTCTACGACAATTTTATTCTTGATTCTTTTTGGGATGAATTTTTGGAATTTGAAGCAAGAACAACAAGATAGCTCTTGAGGCACTTCTAAGTAAGAACTAAACTTTGTCTACTTCTAATAGTATTTCCCCCTCCAAAACTTCAAGACCTCTAAACAATAAATAAAAATAAAAACAACTTGAATTATAAAAAAAATTTTTTACTGTTCACTCACAATTTTTAATAAATTTTAAATAATAATATGAATAAACAAAAACTAGCTGCCGAATTATTAGGAGGGCCTGAAACTATGGAGGCTTTGAGAATGTCTCCGTTTTTACAAAAACAGGCGGAATCATTGGATCTTAGCCAACTCGCCGAGTTGGTGGCAGGAACCTTAAATCGTATTACAAGAGAATTAGACGCCTTTACTTCCGATGGCGTGAGCTCCCTGACTGAGTCAGCTAGAAAAAATATTCAAACTATGGCAGAAGAAAAAGAAACGTTCAGAAATATTTTGCTTGCCATTGGGGAGACACAGAATGCTCACTCAAACACTCTCTAAAATTTAGATTAAACTCACGTATGCTAAGGCTCAGTAACCCCTTATTTTATTAATGAGCCTAAAAATACTTCCCCCTCAATAAATCCTCCAACTCCCCAATCTTCACCCTCACCTGCTCCATCGTATCCCGGTCGCGAATAGTCACTGTATCGTCTTTCATTGTGTCGTAATCGATCGTGACGCACACAGGGGTTCCAATCTCATCCTGACGGCGGTATCTCTTTCCGATGGTTCCGGATATGTCAAATTCTATGTATCCAATATTTTTCACTTTATCTCTTACCTCCTTGGCTTTGTCCGGGAGCCCGTCTTTTTTTACTAGTGGTAAAACGGCTATTTTAACGGGAGCCACCTTAGGTTTAAACTGCATTACTACTCTGGTCGATCCATCCTCTAAGGTGTCTTCTTTATAGGCATCGCAAAGAACCGCCAAAACTGATCGATCAACTCCGAAGGTCGGCTCGAGTACGTGGGGAATAAATTTTTCATTGGTTTCTTGATCTCGATACTGCAGATCTTTTCCAGAGTGTTTTGAATGTTGGCTTAGATCAAAATCAGTTCGGTAAGCCAGCCCGTAGAGTTCTTTTTGGCCGAAAGGAAAGTCATATTCGATATCTACGGTTCTTTTGGAATAGTGCGAGAGTTTTTCCTCAGCATGTTCAAGTTCATGGCATTTTTTGGGATCAAGCCCGATATCCGCGCACCAGGATTTCATTTCTCCAAGCCAATTCTCAAAAAGTTCTTTCCAGTCTTCTTCTTTGATAAAATACTCGATTTCCATTTGTTCAAATTCCAATCGGCGGAATATAAAATTCCCCGGGGTAATCTCATTTCGGAATGCTTTTCCTATCTGGGCAATCCCGAAGGGCAGTTTTACGCGCATGGAATCCGTAATGTTTTTGAATTCCAGGAAGATTGCCTGTGCTGTTTCCGGGCGAAGATAAGCTGCAGAGTCATCGCCTGCCTGTCCTGAGCCTGTCGAATGGATTTTTGCCATTTGTGTTTGAAACATGAGGTTGAATTTCCTTACTTCGGTAAAATCCTTTTTGCCGCAAACAGGGCATTTTAGGTTATTTTCTTGTATAATTTTTGTCACTTCATTGTCCGGCAGTCCTTCACAATCCTTATTCAGCTGATCCTCCACCAAATGATCAGCGCGCAAGCGTGCTCTACATTTTTTGCAGTCCACCATCTGATCATTAAAACCATCCACATGTCCACTAGCCACCCATGTCTTTGGATGCAGTATAATATCTCCATCGATTCCAACAATATCATCCCGTTCCCGAACAAAATGATCCCACCATAAATCCTTAATATTTCGCTTCAATTCCACACCATATGGCCCATATGTATATGAATTTCCAAACCCTCCATAGATTTCAGATCCCGGAAATATGAAACCGCGGCGCTTGCAAACGGATACTATTTGTTCGATTTTTGGCATTTTAAAACTTTAAGTTTGCATAAAGATTACAAGAATCGGTTTAAAAATCAACTTGACAAAATATTTTTTTTGCTATAAAAGAGATGGTGAGATCTTTAATATTTCAAAATTAGTAGACAAAAATTTGTGTTTGATTCCTATTAAATAGCGAATAACCGAGATTTTTATTTTTGAGTTATTCGCTTTACATAAGAATCAAATGCAGATGTCCTGTCTACTGAACATGGCAAAACTCATGATTGTCCGGTTTAAATTTTGGCCGAAGGTCAAATAAAAAACGGAAAGC
>CAYVJW010000159.1:0-3237 GCA_964451885.1 uncultured Candidatus Peribacteria bacterium
GCTTTTCTTGCTCTTTTTTTAGAGTTCCCTTGTACTTTTCGGAGTGGACTCAATCATGTTCAAAGAAAATTTATAGTCAAGCACAAAAGCCTTATTAATAAGGCTTTTTTTGCAGTTTTGTTTTTTTATTTTGCCTTTTATTTTTCAGAAAAAGTCAAGTGAAAGGTCACTGAGGTGTCGGTCTGTCCGCTTGCCTTGGAAGTCATTCCGGATCGTGTTCCGTCTCGACAGAAACGGCGTCAAAAAGCACTTCCAACTCATTTCGCATCCGAGCCTTTTCTTCTTCGGAGCAAACCTCTAAGTAACTTTTTCCGAATCTTTTCCGCTTTTTTGTAAGCCTTCGAAAAATGTTTATAAGTTCTTTGGCAGGCCTTCTTCGTCTTTCCTGATAATTTTCCACTCTCTGCCAGATCTCTAAACTTCCGATTTGGATGAGCCCAACAGAGGCTATGAGCCTCAAAACAGTTTTTGTAAGATCCATAGTCATCACTCAGCCCCTTCGACCTTCTTTGTCTCCTCGCAGCTGTTCAGCTATATGCATTCCTCGACTACAACCAAACCAAATAAGACGAAGTTGACTTTTTACTCCTATCTTTACCCAGCAATAATTTCCTTCGCTTATCACTCCTCCCTGACTTTTCGTTTTCCAGCTGGTTTCGTCGTAATGAGCCCCGTATTCTTTAGATTCCTTGTCCAATTCATCCACAAGATGATTGTAGTAGGGAGTAAGCAATCGACTCTCTCCTTCTAAGATATTTTATTTGGAGGATTTTTGTGAGATTTTGGGAAGAGAGAAGTTGGAGCTTGGGAGAAAGGCGAGGGTTTTGTATGGAATAGAACAGGCTCACCTAAAAACTTGTTGATATACCGATTCTACTTTTTGCTCAGAATCAAAATCAAAACACAAAAATAAGTTCTCATCAATAGAAGCGAATCCCCCTTCTCCGCCAAGATAATAACAATGTTCCATTTCTATTTCTGGATGTAGAGCTCCTAATAATTTTATTATCTCGGATTTATTTTTTTTCTCTAAGTTGTAGTTATCTAGCAGATCATCAAGCATTCTCAAACGTACAGAACTATGGGCTGTTTCTTTGTACTCTGTGTAATTACTCCAAGCTTTAGGATCAAATTTTTCACGAGCTAAATAAGCTTCTACATCAAGCCAAAAAAGACTTCCTACAAAAAAAATGGGAAGTCCTAATATCTGCGCTAGCGTAAAACTCACCGTTTTTACAAAATTCCTCTGTTTTACATCCCCTATAAAAAATATCAAACCAAAGACACACCAGAAGAAGATAAAAGGCCAAAGACTATTTCCTAAAAAATCAAAATATGAGTAAATCCCCAAAAACATGCCGTACAAAAGGCAACTTAAGCCAAAAAATAAAAACCGACTTCTCCTATCAGAACGAAGAAAGGGAAATATTTTTCCTTTTGGACACGATAGAATATAGAAGCATAAAAAGCTTGCCTCTAGTATGAGCCAATAATCTGAATACTTCCAAAAGGCTAAAGGAATAAACAAAACACCTCCCCAAAAAAATAAATCCCAAAAATTAATCTTCCACCTTACTTTCATCATGTTTCGAAAAATTTACTAAATCTTTCTAAAACGCTTTTCTTTTTTTCAAGCGTAACTTTATTAAGGCTTTTAATTATATTTCCTTCGGAGAGAGCAATGCGAAAAAGTTCCATGGGGTCTTTTTTGGGATGAGCTACTGCATAATCTCGTCCTTGTTTGTTATTCCACAGATCCATAATAGCAGCTCGCGGAAATTCAGCTTTGTTGTGGAGGTCTCTCCAAAAAATTTCATGGTTGGTGGTAATTATTTCAGCTTTTTCAGTCCCCAATTCATGAGTCAGCAAAACGTTCCAGGTAAAATGCCGACAAGCATCTACTTCATTATGTTGAGTAAAACGAACCTTTTTCCCTGCCTCATTAAAAGTGAAAAAATTATGATCATCTGCATATTGATAACAATAATCTTGTGCGTGACTAACAGATTCAAGAATAAAGCTCCCTTTGATTTTCAAGTTGCTAGGCAATTTTAACCACTCCATGAAGCGAATAAATCTTCGTTCTGGAGTATCCTTGAGGTTATAAGGCGCTTTTGCTTTCAGTTCCACCTTCACTTGCTCTAAAACGGGCGTTTCGTCATACCAAATTTCCACTGAAAAATCTTTATCCTCAAAAAGGAATTGAGCTCCAGAAAGCATCAGTGATTCCGAAACTCCTTGCATCTGATCTCCAGAAAAAAAGAAGTTCTTATATTTATCGGAAGTTGGAGCTTTTGGGTTTTGGACGATTTGTCCATTGGCATAAATTTTAATATTATCCCCATCCGTTCCACCTTTCTGTTTTCTACTTTTACAATTAGCTATGACATCAATTAACTCTACCCTAAAATCTTTCGTATTGAATTGACTCTGAAAAACAAAACTTTTCCACGGAATACCTTTATTATCAGTTTTTATACCGGCAGCCTTTTCTTGAAACTCAAAAATAACATCATCAATTCGATCATGATCCTGATTAAGCTGAAGAATTTTGATTTCTTTGAGCACGGGCTTTCCGTCTGCGATAAAACTTAATGTATGTGATCCTTCCTTTAATTTTATAAAAAAATACACCGTTTTTTCACCTCCTTTCAAGCTTGCTCCATCCCATGCGGCAGCTGTGCCAAAACCTTTCCATGAAGTTTTTTGCTGATGAATCTCTCTTTTTCCAAACATATGTCCATCAAGCAATACTCTCAGATCGTCATCATCTCCGGTTTCATTTTGTTTTTTGTTTCTCGCCGAAGCTGTAATAGCAATGACATATATACCTGAAATTTTAATATCAAAATTAGTTGAAGCATCTTTCCATTCGTAAATATCCCCCCCGAGTGCTAGTGGGAAGTTTGTTTTCTGATAGAGGATGTTCATGACCATAGTATAAGATATTAGGTCTTGAAAACAAGTTCTAGTCTTTTGTATGGATTGGAGGAATAAGGCCTAAACTGAATTCAACACTTTCGCCAATGCCAAAACCTCTCGCCCTCTGCAAATGAATTCATGGAACGCTCTCGGATCTTTTTTCTTGCGTTCAATAAAATCCCAATCAATCTGGGAGGCAATATGCTTTTTGAAGTTGGCTCGGCTTTGGGTGTTCATTCATAACCCAAGATACGAACCTCAACCCAAGTTCGACAAATATTTTGTACACATTAGCTCCCAGAGAGGGCTAATCTA
>CAYVJW010000160.1:0-3073 GCA_964451885.1 uncultured Candidatus Peribacteria bacterium
ACAGGACTGGTTTTCTTGTGACTTATGATATACTGCGGTTTTTTCGGTTAATAATTGAAAGAGAAAGTTGAGAAAATTCAATTGACATAGATATATTGTTGTATTAATAAAGCGTTAATGCAAGAAAACATCCCCGTCACTCTCAAACTACTAGGTTTCAATGAAACCGAAATAAAAGTCTATCTCACCCTTTTGAAACTCGGAAAAACCTCGAGTTCTGTTTTAGCAAATCGTCTCAAAATAAATCGTTCAACCGCACGATATACCCTAGAGCAGCTTCACCAAAAAGGCCTTACACTCATGATGAGGGAAAATAATACGGCTAATTTTTGGGTAGAATCCCCCACTAAACTCTTTCAGCTTCTCGAACAGGAAAACAACATTCTTAATAATAAAAAAATACAACTTGAAAAAATTATGCCTACTCTTAGTGAGATCGTTAATCCGCACAAAGTCTTTCCAAGAGTCAGTTTTTTTGAAGGTCTGGAAGGAGTGCAACGAGTATTGGAAGACAGTCTTACCTCAAAGACTGATATCCTAACCTATAGTGATGTAGAGGGTTATATGAAATACTTACGAAAATTCAATGAAGAATATTATGCGCCAAAGAGAAAAAAATTAGGCATATTTGAAAAAATAATAATTCCAGATACAAAAACAGCTGTTGAATACCTTCGGGACTATAATGCACTTGAGGTAAGCAATTTTATTTTTGTAGATCACAAACTTTTTCCTCTGTATTCTGAAATAAACATCTACGACAATAAAATTTCTTTTGTAACATTTTCCGATGTACAACACGTAGGCCTTCTTATTGAAAATCAAGAAATATACGAAACACAGAAATCCATATTTGAGATGGTCTGGTCTATTGGGGCAAAAGCACGTACCTCCGAATAAATTCTAATAAATCCAAATAGGTCTTTAAGTTCTGAATAATTTTCCTAATAGAAGTTATTCCCTCCTTTTTGCCAACAAAACCGAAACAAGAAAAATATTCAGGAGAAAAATGTTCCAAGTTCGCTCGATACATACGCACGAGCGGAATTAGAACTTTTTGCATATAAGCGGTTTGTTTTTTGCTGTCCATTCGAGACAAAACCACAGATTCAAGACCTTCCATGTCCTGCAAAGGAATTCCTTCCAGATCAAAAACTGGGTTTTTTGAGTTCACAAACATTGTATTATAAGGTTCAGAAAAAGAAACAGCCCCTGCGAGATTACGTTCGCTATTTCCAAAACTTTGAGAAGAAATTCCCTCTGGAATAATAAATGGAATATCAACAGAAACACTTTTTATCCTCTGGGGACTTTCCGGACGTAATGATTGCATATCAAAAGCCCCTTCTTGATTTTTATGCTTATTTCCAAATAAAAAATCCCGAAATTTTTCTCGATAAAGTCTAGCATCTGCTTTTGATTCTTTAATTTCATTAGATAATCGACTTTGTAATCCCAGAAGTACACGATAAAGAAGTGATCGGCACATTTGTTCATTCTGAAAATTCCATATATTATTAATGCACTGTTTTTTCGCCAAAGACTCAACATTTCGGATAACACAAGCCAGAGGATCATACCCATAAGATGCTTCTCGAATGTGAGTAATTTTTTTGTGTGGATGGGCTAATATCCATGCAATTTCTTCTATGCCGTAGTCCCTTATCCCTTTTGTATCACCAGTTATACCAGCGATCTCATCATGTATTAGACAGTCAAAAGCTTTCTGAAACAAAGGATTATCCGTTACCATTCTTTCACAAAATTTCCGGTAATGCTCAAATCTTTCATTCTCTGTTAAATGGTCATATCGGGCAATCTGCACATGTGTAAGCCCAAAGTGATCCACACAGGCACGATAGACAGCAGCATCATGATCCCCAATAGCTTGTACTGCCTTTTCCAAGGTTTCAGAAGGGTGATCGAACAGCATTCGAGCATTATGTATTTGTATCCTATCACAAACGACAAGCGCTAAATCTTTTCTTTGGGCATTTATCCAAAAAAGATAAGTGAGTATGCTAGCTGGTTTCAAAGCCTGTTTTTGTCCTGCAAAAACAGCGTCAAATGTATCTAATTTTCTAGAAATTCCTACGGCAAAATAATCGTTCTCACTAACTTCCTCTTGTTCTGGAAGCATGTTGATTTGTTCTATAAAATCATCAGGTAAAACAGGAAACCTCCACTTTTCCACCATGGAAGTAAGCTGCCTATTCGCGCCACGATTAAAAAAGTCTTCACAAACACTATCGTCTCCTTCACATTCACGTTTGATTGTTTTAATCAATGTTGAAAAAATTTCTGAAATATTTTTCACCTCCTCCCGGAAACGATCACAAAGATCTCTTTGTTCCTCGGGAGATTTTGCCTCCGTAAGCATTTGTAAAAAATGATTCCCCACTAGGATTGTGAATTTTCGTTGAAATCGAAAAAATAAAGGTTTTTGGGAATCCGCAACTTCAAAGGAAATACTTTCCAGAGATTTTATAAAATAAGAATATGCAGGCAAAAAAAGCGCATTTCCTTCTGGATTTTGAGCAATCGACAACAAAGAATCAGACAGTGTTTCATCCACACAGACCAAAAAAGTTTCCACAAACCTGTGACGTTTTTCCACGTCCATTAAAGCAAGAGCTTCTTTAAAAATTTCGAGTTTTTCGCTTGTAGCTTGATGTAAAAATTCAAGAAAAAATATTTGAGATTTTAGTGATATTCGAAAAATGTCGATTCCAAATTCACTCCTGACCGCTTGAACTATAACCTCATGATGCATAATTTTCAGATGCCGATGCAAATCCGACCGTTTCCCCCTCAATTGCATTTCCAAATCCCCTACAAGGTGTGGATAAGAATAAAGATCACAGGTTGTATTTGACTCAGTAGCAAGAAAACGGGGAAGATTCGAAAAATCATTTCTATAGGTAGCTACCAATGCGTCAGAAGCAACCACCCGAAATTTTAAATTTTGAGGATTGTCACAAAATTCATATCCGGATGTCTGGCTAAAAATACTTCTTTTTTCTCCGTGCGCATAAAGGTCTTCATTTAACAGATTATTAATGTGTCCCCTTAA
>CAYVJW010000161.1:0-3054 GCA_964451885.1 uncultured Candidatus Peribacteria bacterium
CCACAAAGGGGGAAAATCGATTGATTTAGGAGGTTGTTTTTTATAGCTTCCTTAGCTATAAAAGGTTTTGTTGATGAATACAATAAAAAATTTAATGTCAATTTGAATTTTGACGGAAAAAAAATTAACCAGGATTTAATGAGCGCCATGAGGAGATGGGCGGTAGACCAGGAAATGGAAGAAGAAGTAATAGAAGTAAGGCAAGTGTTCGTACCGGAAATACATGATTTTAGAGACGAAATAGGAGATGACTTGGAAAAAAAAGCCGGCATTCTTGCAAGAGAAAAAGAAAAAGCCAAAGCAAGAGGAGAAATTGCCAAAGTAATGAGCGAAGCTATGGAAGCTCAGTTAGTGACTTTGAGCAAAAAGCCGGTTTCTCAGGAAACATTAGGGAAGTTTCAGAAGAAGATGAATGATATTTATAAGTTGAGCTTTGATAAGGCAAAGGAATTTTATGTAGGGAAAGATGATGCTTATGTAAGAAGGTTTACTACTTTATTGGTTGGAGGAATGCTCAGTAAGTATGTTTCTACACTCAGACACGAAAACGCTCATGCTTTAGAAGGCAGACGAGCAGGAGCGGAAACAGAGTTTGGAGTAGGAGAAAAGAGCGGGATGACTATTGGAGAATTTTTACGAGCTCTCCTGGGAAGAGAGGGGCGGGCATTTGTTCGTCATAAAGGAGGAGAGAGAACTTCTGAAGAAAGGGCGCGATCCAGCGCTGCGGGGTTGAATGAACAGGCAAAGATAGCAGAGAAGGAAGCAGAAAGACTTATGGAGGGGAAAGGCCATGTGGCGCAAGCACCCAATTATTTATACAACAGACTTTCTACTCTTACTTATGTAATGATGAGTGAGGGTGGTGTCTCAGACGATCCCGATAACTATGTAAAGGCTCTAAAAGAGCAAGGAATAGAAGTCGATAAAAAAGATATTTTAAAATACCAGGTAGCGGCCTTTCTTCTGTCAGGAGGGACGATTGCTTTTGCAAAAGGGGTAATGGAATTTATTTTTAGTGGGGAAACGAACATCAAGCCGATGAGTATAAAAGTTGGCGGGACAGAAATTATGTGGCCGGAAATAACCTCCTATTTAAATTCCAATAATATCTCAATCAGAGCCGTTACCGGGATAAAATGGAAGGACCTCCTTATAAAACCAGGGGTAGAATTTTCTGTTGCCGGAAAAGAAAGCATAGGGGGAAGGCTTGGATTTGTGAAAAAGTTAGGAGAGAAAATGGTGTTTTCCGGAGAGGTAGCGGTCGGGGGACAAGGGGCGGGAGTAGAGGCAGCATTTGAGTACAAAGGGGAAGCAGCTACCTTCGCTGCAAAAGGGGCTCAAAATGAAGGGGAAAAACCTGCTGTGGGAGCCGAAGTGGCAGTAGAAACAGCAGACGGGAAATATATGAAAGCAGGGGTCTGGTACAATGAGTTCGGTTTGAGATTAAGCGCTTCTTTGGGGAAATCCGGGGAAATCGATTTTACTAATCCGGAGAATATTGACCCCGCAGTTCGAGATATTATGGAATGGTTGAAAATACCGCTGGACAGGATGGCGGAATTGGCTCAAAAAGGATTTCTCCGAAACATGAGATATCAGTCGATATTAATGGTTCAAAAAGCTTTAAGCGGTGAAGGAGAAATGCCGGATGAAGGAGTGTTGGGAACATTAGGAATCGATGTTGATATTGCCGCGGGAAGTGTGGTTCTCCCCGGTGGGGTTTTAGTCAATTATGATACGAGAGTGAAGTTGACCGTTGAGGATTTTACCCAGTTGCATATGACGCCAGTAGTTTCCATTCAAGCAGGAATGGTAGAATTTTTAGGAACGCTCCGTCAGGCAGAAGCACATCTGAAGTTCAACAGGAACAGTAAATACAGGTTTCTTGTCGGAGGGAGGTTCGATGCGACAGGAATAAGCCCTTCTGTAGGGCTAGAAAAAATGGAAGAAAGTGGAATAGGCACTTCCCTGACTTTTAGCCCGAGTCTTGGATTTACGTATTTTTCTAAAAAAAGTGAAATTCACGGAGATATTCAGAGAGGAATCAGAGGGGGGGCTACCGGAGTGAAATCTTTTACTTTCGACAATCCCGGTTCACTAAAAGTAACGGAAGAAGGGGAAATAGAAGCCTACAACAAGGTGCTTACAAAGGAAGGCGTCCTTTTTCTTTTTCAATACCAAACAAAACCGGAAGCTGTAAAAAGAGATATTCGTGAAATATCAAGACTTTTGGATCCATTACTTAAAGAAAAGCGTTCAGTGTATTTCTCTGAAAATATACTGGGAGAATTGGGAACAGAGAAAAATATAATAAAATTTAAGGAATTTTTAAAGAGTCCCGGTACACAAAAATTATTAGAAAATATTCAGAAAAAAGATTCCGGAAGAAATGTGGACAGCCTTATTTTTCAGTCTCTGAGCGAAGAAGAGGGAAATAACTATAATCCGGAAAAAGGAGATATTTATGTAGCGAATATTAAGGCTCCCCTTCCTGATTATGATAAAATCAAAGCTCAGGCAGCAAAAGAAACCAAAAAAGAAAAAGGAATTTCTGTTCCGGCAGACGTTCCACCAGAAACACAGGAAGTTTACAGGGATTTGAAGGATACGCTTCATCGATGGAGACTCGAATATGGACTGAAAGTGATAGAAGCGGGAACGCTTCAAAATTCCCCTAAACAAGTAGAAGGACTTCTAAATTTATTAAAGTTTTTAGAGGAAGAAATTCAAGACGGGGATCTTTTTCCCGAACAGTTTCGAAATAAACAAATTACTTTTACCGAAGAAGGATCATGGCAATCATTTTTTGAGGAACTTCCTTTTGCCTCCTGGAAATCAAGGCCAAAAGAAGAAGCGGGGGCAACGCTTAACTTAAGCCGGAACCTGCTGGAGAGATTTGCGGACAACCATATGGGAGATGCGGAAACTATGTCGAGCAAGTGGCTTACGGGGAAGGAAAAGGGCAACGCGGAAAGATTTGAAGCGCTGTTGCATGAACAATTTAGCAGAACTGTTGAAACAGGGAAGAAAGAATTGCGCTTAGGGATTAAAAAA
>CAYVJW010000162.1:0-3048 GCA_964451885.1 uncultured Candidatus Peribacteria bacterium
GTTAAAAAATACCTATCAATTATACCATGCTTTCCACTTTTTCAGAAAAAGACCCTCAAAAAACTTGACAAATCACAATGAATACTATTTAATAGTATTGCTATTTTAAAAATCGTTTTTCATAGCCTTGTTTTTTTGGCTTTTTATGTTTGGTTCTTTCTAGATGATCTGGAGAAGAATTAATCTTATTTTCCGAAGGAAGCTGAAAGTTTCGGGCTATGTAATATTCACTCACTCACATTCTAACGTCTCGGGAGGGTTTCATGGACACTTCAACAAACGAAGCCCTTTTAAAAAAGGGCAGAAGAGTCACTTTCCGATTGGTGCAGAAGAAGCATCAGTGCAGTCTTTGTGGCAAGATGGTATCCCGAAATGGACGTCATCGCCACGTGAAGGAACATCAACAGAGTTTCAAAAAGCAGTTGATCCTCTCCAAAGAGGCTATTCCGGTGATTGAGATGGATTGCTACGGGGAAGGAGATTGTCCTCACTGTCAAGGACATAACGCAGATTTGCACCCTGGGTACACCACATGCAAAGTCTGCTACCATCGCCTCAAAGTGGAACTTAAACAGAGGTCAAGTAAGCAGTATCTCCCCTTGCCGGAGGTCAAAATGAATTGTTACGGGGAAGGTGAATGTCCTGGTTGCCAGAGATATATGACTGACTTATTCCCCGGCTATACGACTTGCCCGACCTGTTATCAACGTTTCAAGGTTGTGCAAGACAGTAAAAGAAAAGATCCATTCAAGATATTATCACCCGAAATTACTTAACACCGGAAGCAGCGTGAAAAACTGCTTCCGGAAAAACTATTTGCTCAATCGAAACGAACTCGTCGGCAGCCCCGAAACCATATATCCCGACAAAAAATCAGCTGTACCGGTCGAATGAGGACGGGCGGAAAGATCCGACCAGATAAAGTTTTGCTCTTGTGATCGAAGGGCAGAAAGCGTTCCCAACGAAAAGGTACTATCTTCCAAAAGCTTAACATGGATAGCATCGTCCCTGGTTTGATTATCGTTATTTTCCAACGCCACAAAAAGCGCAAACTCTTGCTCCGAATTTCGAAAAATTTTGACTTCATCGAGCGTGTCAAAAATTACTTTTGTCCCATTTGCAATAGAAGCGGTAAACTTACTTTCCCCATAAGAAACTCGTCCGTTATTCATCAATTTTAATTCAAAATCATCAGCAGAAATTCCTCCGGGATAGACCACTCCATTCAGCCAGACATTGGCAGATATCCTCCCGATGGAAGTATTTTCGGATCCTAAATTTTGGATTTTAAAATGATAAACGGTTGCTAATCTTCCGTTTGAGAGAAGATATTCAGGTTGTCTTGTTAAAGGCTTTACATGTATTTTAGAATTTGCCACCAGAAAATCTTTGGAATCGGAAGTGAAATACTTATCGGTAATTGATAATTCTCTTCCTGACCCAAGCCCTCGCGCATGTAAATTCGATGGGAGAACATCTAGCTCAAACTGTGGATTTTGATGGGAAATGTTTATTCGGTCATTGAGATATATTTCAAAACCGATTCTCCTGTTTTTCTTGCGTTCGATGAATATTGCAGGCCGAAACCGAAACCGAGCTTTCCCGCTGAGGAATCGTGACTTGCCCAATGTTTCACCGTTTGACAGATCTATCGCGCGGAGCTTATAACTCCATGTATCAATAGCATTTCCCGAAAGTGAATCAGTCACGGTAATTTCTTCAATAAAAAGGTCATCATAAAAAGCCTCCAAATCCAAAGACAAAACAAAAGCCTTTTCTCCTGTCATAAGTATCCTTCGGTCTACTTTTGTCGATTCTCCCACTATGGTACTATCTCCTCCGGTAGTGTAGGGAACCGGATCCCAGGTGATGAAATGGGAGATTTTATTCCCCCGGAGGAGAGTGCGTACATTCTTATATTCGCTATCGGTAACCGCTTCGATATCCTTTAAACGAACACGAAGTCCACCAGGGATGTGAGAAATGCTCTCCGGATCTTCGATATTAATGTTTATCTTCAAATCCAGGTTTTCCCCATGGGAAATTCTCGCATTTGCAAGTTTCATTCCAAGCGTTCCATTTGGCGCAAAGTTAATTTTTTGATTGTTGATTTCCAATTGAAAATTTGAAAAATCAGAAACAAGGCCAGTATTATCAATGATATCAAAAGTTATTTTTTGAATGAGCAAAGCTTTAGGAAGTTCCAGAGGGCTTGCTTTTCGCCCATGAGAAAAACTGATTTCAAAAATCGGAACAGGATCCTGGTTAATTGTCTGAATCACCGGGTTTTTAATAGAGTTTATGTTTATGCTTAATAATTCGGCCCGCTGAGATTGGCTTTGCCTGCTTCGCAAATAAAGAGAAGAGGATCTGTCACGATAAAGCCGGTTATATCGATACCCGCGGGAAGAGGTAGAACGCCGTGAATCACGTTTAATCCTCCGAGGCACCCTTCGCTGAGACCTTTCATATCTTCCGGTTTTATAAGACTTCACCCAGCTTTTCCAGTAGGGAACACTCTTGCTATCTGAAAGAGCTTCTGCTTGAGGAATTAAAGCCAAGAAGAAAGCAAAAATGATGCCGAGAGTGATTAGTTTTTTCATACTAAGTTTGATGAAAATAATATTTTTACAATTGTTTCCCCCTGTTAAGGGGGATGTAAGGGGGGTTGTATCCCGATTTGTTGGGAATTATAGAACTAATATGATTTTTTTTCTGTTGAAATATTCGTGCATATTGCCTTCGGCTTTAATCCCCCTACTCCTCTTTAACAAGGGGGAATACTCATTAAAAATCCCCTCAACGCTTCCAATCTCGGTTCAAGCAACTCCGCCTCTTTCTCCTTCCCCAATGCCTCCCGAAGACTGCCCGGAATCTCAATCTTTTTCCCGATTATTTCCTCCACCGCTTCTGGAAACTTAGCCGGGTGGACGGTAGAAATTGTAACAAAATAAAAATCATTTCCGAAATGTTTCCGAAATTTCTCCGTACCCAATATTAACCGAAAAACTCGCAGTATACAATAAATAACATGTACTTGCAAGCCAT
>CAYVJW010000163.1:0-3014 GCA_964451885.1 uncultured Candidatus Peribacteria bacterium
GGATGAGTCACCCGTGGGCGGGTGACTCTCACGTAATCATATCTCAAATCGATCCTCCTCCTTATATTCTGAGCAAATCAGAGGGCGTCACACAACTTCGGACAGATTGGTGGAATTTAAGTTTTGCGTATAGAATGAATGATGGAAATTATATTATTCTAAATTCTAAATAAATGCTTAAATTTGAAGACGTATCTTTTTCAATTGGAAAAAATGAGATTCTGCGGGAACTTAATTTTGAAATTTCCCCTATGGAATTAGTGGCTGTTCTTGGGAGATCGGGGGCGGGAAAGTCTTCGCTTTTTCGCCTTCTTATCGGGGATAGTTTTCCTACTAAAGGCACAATAAAATTGGATGATCTTTCTTTGGAAAATATTTCTTATAAAAGTTTACAAAACTATCGGCAGCAGGTAGGAGTGGTTTTTCAGGATTTTCGTCTTTTACGGGGAAAAACGGCTTATGAAAATATAGCGTTTGCGCTGGAGGTTTGCGGGAAAGAAGAATTAATTGCTCGCAGGGTACCGGAACTGCTGGAAATAGTAGGATTATCGGGAAAAAAGGATTTTTTTCCGCGTGAGCTTTCAGGAGGGGAAAATCAACGCATAGCGATTGCGCGGTCGCTTGTACATGATCCCAAAATATTAATTGCCGATGAAGCAACGGGGAATCTGGATCCTAAAAGTTCCCGCGAAGTGGCCGATATATTTGCACAAATAAACAAAAAAAAAGGGATTACTATTCTTTTTGCGACCCATGATCCGGTGTTGGTTAAACAATTAAACCCAAGAGTGATTAGGCTGGAGGAGGGAAAAATACAGTTTGATCGAAAGGGAGGGGGTGTGGAGGAGGTTTTTGAGGGAATATTGTGAAATTTGGAATTCCGACTTTTTACTTCTGCTTTCAAAACACTTTCTCTATCTTTTCCCCAAGTATTTCAGCAATATCCGGTGAAAACAAAGCCATTGTGCGTTCTAAAAATTCAAGTGTATCAGGGTTTTTTGGCAGTTTTGTTATTTGTTCGTTTAATATGGTGATTTTGTCTATGCGTAATTCTTCATTTTGAACTTTACGGAGAAAGGCAACTACATACTTTTGGAGTAACATACTTCCTAAGGCTTTTTGTTCATTTGTTCCGAGTGCAAAAAGTCGTTTGAGTGTTACGAAGCGATCATAGCTTTCAACACCGGTATTTTCAGGGGAAAACGCAATCTTTTGTTTGTTTTTATCTAAAATTACCAATAAATTTTCCAGTGCTTTTACTTCTGAGAGTAAATATTCATCATTTACTTTTCTTCTCAGAAGAGGGAGTACGTTTGCGATATTTATTTTTTCCAGGTTTTTTCTTTTTGTAATCCGTAAAGCACGTGAAGTATGTAAGATTTGTGCGATCGACCGGAATGTTTTTTCGGCTGAAATGAAATCTTTTTCCGCTTTTTCTCTTTTATTATTTAGAAGATGCTCGGCGCCTGTAATGATTTTTGATCGGGTGATTTCCAGTTTTGAGCGAATAGCCCTTAGTTGTCTGACTGAAAGTCGGAGGTCATTGGGAATGTCGTATTCCGGAAGTATGGTGTCTGTTCTAAGGGAAAGTTCATCGCCGGGTTCAAGTGCGATTTTCCGGTTATTCAAATCGAAAACCCGGACTCCTTTTTTTTCAGTAATGATTTTAGCTTCGCCGCTTTCTGAAACGGAAACAAGGAAATATGCCCCTTGGGTGCTTTCTATGATTCCTCGTTCTGTGATTATTCGATTTCTTTGATAGGATTTATTTTCCAATTCTCCTTGTTCGAGAAAGATTGATTTATCTCTTTCTACTCGGAAGGTTGTTCTTGTTTTTGCGGTAGAATGAAGTTGATTTGCCAGTAAAATATTAGCTTCGGCGCGATTTCCTATTCGAACAGAATCCCCAACGTGTAAATTTGTGTTTTCCTTCACCAGGAGCATTTTTCCATCGCGAATTATTTCGACAGGGCCGAATTTTGGCAGAATGGTTCCCGCATAAGCTTTTTCGGAAATCCCCGTGGAAAATACCATAAGGGCGAAAATGCCGATAAAAGCAAAAACATAAGCTGAGGCAGTGGGAAGAAGAAATTTTTGTTTCCAAAAGGGAGGTTTGTTATCGACAAATGCTTCCAGGACGTCTGCTTGAAGCTTAGGAAAAGCGTCTTTCTTTTGTGTGCGGAAAAAAAATAATTTCAATTGTTGTTCGATGTCTTCGAAGCCCATAGCAGATCAGTATTTATTTATTATTTATTAACGTAAGAAAAAGGAAATTGTTACGGAAATGCAAATGTGGACAGTGTATTATTTATTCTAAAACTATCGCTTCAATGACCACTCTCTTAAGCGGTCGGTCTTCGTTGTCAGTATCTACCAAAGCAATTTTATCTACAATATCCATTCCTTCTATCACTTGTCCGAATATCGAATGGCGGCCGTCTAAGAATGGAGCGTCTTTTTGAACGACAAAGAATTGGGAACTGTTTGTGTTTGGACCTTTATTAGCCATAGAAACTGCTCCGCGAATATGGGAAAACTTCTCTGAAAATTCATCCTTAAGGTATTTCCCTAGATAAGAACTTCCTCCCGTCCCGTCAAAATTTTCGTAATCGCCTCCCTGTATCATAAAATCATTTATTACCCTGTGGAAAATAGTGCCGTTATATTTTCGTGATTTTGAGAGTTCTATAAAATTTTTGCTAATATTAGGAATATCTTTTCGATGTAATTTTATTTTTATGTCTCCAAAATTAGTTTTTAGTACGGCAATATTTTCTTCTCTTCCTACTTTCGCTTCAGACTGTGTTTTTCCTTCCAAAAGAGAAGCCAACCATCCTCCGATCTCACTGGATGAATACAGCAGACTGCCTGCCACGGCGATCATTCCGACAATGGCAACGATATTAACGGCGATTTTTTTCATTTTTTGCAAAATTAAATATATTAAATATGCGGAAATTATTTCATTGATGATGTGTAATGTCAAATGCAACTTGCGAGTGAGACAATGAGGC
>CAYVJW010000164.1:0-2991 GCA_964451885.1 uncultured Candidatus Peribacteria bacterium
TTAAGTTTTATGTCAATCTGAAATTCTCTAGCGCTGTAAAAAAGGAATTACCCGATTTGATTCGTCAACGAGTTGCTATCACGTAGTGCTTCCCCTAGAATTTTGGGCGGATACACATACACCTTATTTGGAGAAGCTGATTGAGATTAGAGGAAATGACTTGTTCGAACCCAAAGGAGACCAGTCTCCAAGCGGAGATTCGAACTCTGGAAATACAAATTTGCAATCTGGCGGAGAGAGTGGGATTCGAACCCACGGTGCCCTTGCGGGCACAACGGTTTTCAAGACCGCCGCATTCGACCACTCTGCCATCTCTCCGTCGTCTCGTCGTCGAGAACTACGTACATTCCGTTTCGCTATCGCAAAACTCCATTTACTTCGCCCTCTCCTCCTCTCGAACTTTCATCTTTTAGGATAAAAATTCGAATTTTTGAATACAATAGAATAAGGTGATTTTAGGCAGAACAGACATTTTGACAAGTAAAACGCAGAATTTTACACCCCCCCTCAACCCACCACCAACAAATGGTTTCTTACAATTCTTATTAAGTCCAGAACAAATTTTTCTATCGGTTTTTCATTTATTCGATTAAGAACTTCTTTTATTCGTCTTTTACAATTTTCCACTTTATTTCTTTTTCCAGATGCCCTTTTGGAAAAGTAAAACCGGAAGCCTTTATGTGCCCCCCTCCCCCGAATTTTTCAGCAAGGGCTTTTACATCTATATCTGGTTTCCTTGTTCGGAAGCTGGCTTTTACGTTGCCTTTTTCGTCTTCCGAAAGAATGACAGCATATTTGGCCTCAGGAATGGAATTTATAAAATCAATAACTCCTTGGAGATCCGAACGGCTTGCTCCAATGGTTTCATAATCTTCTCTTGCCACTCCCACGATAGCAGCACCTTCCGGGGTAATATGAAGATTTTGTAGTACTTTCCCCCATAATTTTAATGTTTTGAACTCATAAGACCGAAAAACATTTTTAGCGATTTGAGGAATATTTCCTCCCAGTTTTACAAGTTCTGAAGCAGCAAAATAGCTTTCCAAAGTGGTATTTTGGTGCATAAAACTTCCTGTATCCCAATAAATTCCCAATAGAAGTGCCGTAGCCATTTGGGGAGTAACCTTGTACTCTAAATGTTGTAAAATTCGAAAAATTATTTCCGCAGAAGATGAAGTAGACAGAGAAACGAAATTTATATCACCAAAAAGATCATTTGTCGGATGATGATCAATATTTACTTTTACCATTTCATCAGAAATTATTCTTGGCTTGATTTCCTGAAATTTCACCAATTTTTTGTCTCCGCAATCAATAAAAAAAACGCTATCAAATTCTTCTTCATTAAAGTCATAAAGAAAATCCTTTGAATGAGGAATGAATTGCATATTTTCCGGAATTTTATCGATGCAGGCGACTTTTGCGTTAATATGAACGTTTTTTAGAGCCTGATACAAAGCTATGGCTCCACCAAATGTATCCCCATCCGGATTTGAATGAGCCAATATAATGATTCGAGGATTTGATAACAAATGTTGTTGTAACTTTTCCAAGCTTTCGGTATCAATAATGGAGCAAGGTTTTTTAGTCATTGGGAAGGGGAGATTTAGTTATTAAAGAGTATTATTGCATAAAAAATACATATTGTCAATGTGAAATTACAAGACTACCTAAAACTGGTATATTCTTTTAGAAAAATGAAATCAAATAAAGTTCAAATCTTCGGCATCCTCAACATCACTCCCGATTCGTTTTCAGACGGAGGACTGTTTAATGACCCGATAAAAGCTGTAATGCAGGCGGAAAAACTGTTTCACGAAGGATCTGATTTTATTGATGTGGGAGGAGAGAGCACTCGGCCGAATGTCAAAGAAATTTCTTGGCAACAAGAGTGGGAGAGAGTAGAGAAAACACTTCAAATTTTGATTCCAAGGTTTCCCAGCCAAATATCGCTCGATACGAAAAACTGGCGTACCGCCAAAAAGTTTTTAGCTCTGAGGGGGAAGGTCTTGAATGATGTTTCCGGTTTTTGGGATATGAAAATGATTGAGGTAGCGGCTTGTTTTCAGCCGTTAGTAATAATTAATCATTTTCCCGGGAGAACTACGGAAGAGGTTCATACACAATCGATTGATTCAATAGCACAAGTTCATGATGAGCTTTTAGCTAAAAAGGAATTATTAATAAAAGCCGGGATTCCTTCGGAAAAAATTGTTCTGGATCCAGGAATCGGTTTCGGGAAAACCATGGAATTAAATTGGAAATTGTTGGAATTTGCAAAATATGTTCCGAAAGAAAAAGTTTTGATCGGACATTCAAAGAAACGATTTTTGGGGGAAAGAAGGTTTGAGGCCGAGCCAAACTTAAAAGCTGCGAAAATTGCGACGGATGCGGGAGCGTGGGGATTGAGAGTGCATGAGATCAGTGAACAGTAGGGGCAGATCTGTGTGTCTGCCCTTTTGATATCAGTAAGCAATCGAGCTAGTCTAAACGCTCGAGCACCCTTGCAGGGTGGTCGAAAAGTTCTATAGTTTGCACGAATTACAAAAAGGACCACCCTGCAAGGGTGCTCCAGCGAGAAATCAAAATTAAAAATGTCTTACTTGTTAAAGCATTAATTTTTCTTAAAATCATCTTGTTCTTTTGCACTTAAAATCCGAAAATTTATCCCTAAAGATTTAATTTCGAGAGGAGGGAATGCGGAATACTGGAGGTCGGTCGCGTTAGCGAGCTACCGGAAGTATGGAGTCATTCCCAACGACCGACGAGGGTTGATAGCTCAGTTGGTAGAGCAGTAGCCTCTTAAGCTATTGGTCCTGGGTTCGAGCCCCAGTCAACCCACCATCGTCAGAAGAAACTTCATGTCTACGTGTCCTTCTATAGTCGGACACTCCGCTTATTACGTTTCTTCTTCCTCTCAAAATTTGGCTAAGTTCTTTTGTAACTATTCAGCACAAAAAAAAGTCCGAAAAAACTTGACAGGTATTTTGG
>CAYVJW010000165.1:0-2918 GCA_964451885.1 uncultured Candidatus Peribacteria bacterium
CCGCTCTCTTCGCCAAAAAACAAAGGGATCCTATTTTTGATACTGGATAGTTACTCTTTCTCTATCATTTTTTTGAAATCTTCTTCAATTTTCTGATAAGCTTTAATAATTTTTTTATCTCCGTCTTTCCCCAGCTTTTTTCGTCTTTCTTCCAGTCTGTAAAGTATTATCAAAGCTTTTCCCAGATGCTCATCGTTCAATCCCTGAAATTTTTTGTACAACTTCTCATTCAAAAACGGATTTCCTTCTATGAATTCTTTAATTTTTGCCAAAATTTCCTGACGATTTGCCATTTGAAAAATAATTAAATCTTGTCATTATATCATATATTTATTTTAATTTCAAATATTTTTATGGAATTTTTTTCCAAAACAGAAATATTTAAAAAAATCGATGCTTTTTTAAAAAAGAATCCTAACGGAGTGATCGAGATTCTTGGTCCTACAGCCAGTGGAAAGACAGGGTTTTCTATTGAGGTGGCTAAAATGCTTGGTGGTGCGGAGATTATTTCTGTTGATTCTCGGCAGGTTTATCGGGGGATTGATATTTCTTCGGCGAAAATTCTCAAGGAAGAAATGCAGGGAGTTCCGCATCATGGGCTTGAATTAATCAATCCGGATGAGGTGTTTTCGGTTTATGATTTTCAGCAATATGCTTTTCATACTATTGAAGCAATTCAGAATAAGGGGAATGTGCCGATTCTTTGTGGGGGGACGATGTTGTGTTTGGATGCGGTGAGTTAGAATTATATTTTTCTTTGCGGCGGACGGCAGAGTCCCTTTCAGGAGACTCTGCCGGGGGGAGGAAAGGGCACACCGAAATGGCCGTTTCTCAAGATTGGAATTCATTGGGATCGGCAGGTTTTGTATGATCGGATAAATGCTCGGGCTGTTCAGCAGTTTGAGTCGGGGTTGATTGAGGAAACAAAAGATGTGTTGGCAAAATACAATATTAGTAATTCGGCGTTTACCAGTTTTGGCTATCGGGAGATAAAAGATTATCTGGACGGGAAAATTTCTTATGGGCGGGCTTTGGAATTGAATCAGCAGCGGAATCGGAATTATGCGAAGCGGCAGTTGACTTGGTGGAGAGGGAGGGAAGACGTACTGTGGGTGGAAATGGGGGAGTAGGGGTTCCCCTTGTGGGTACCCTTTTCAAACAGGACAACCACAGGTTAATACAGGGCAACCACAAGGGATTGCCCCTACTAGAAGCTCAAAAAATCATCCACCGAGGCCTCCTCTTCTTTCTTTTTTTCCACAGGCTTTTGTTTTTTCACTGCTCCTTTTTCAAATTTTATCGGAACTTTTTCCCGGAAAATTTCGGAAATGGCATTTTGTAGGGAGCCATGTACGGACGGTTTTACGAGTTTTTCTCGGTGAAATTCGGAATCTGATACAAAGATTATTTCTTCATTGGTTACTTTTGGTGTTGTGGAGAGAAATGATCGTTTGGCAAATGCGGTAATGCCAGATTTATCTGCAATCTCCCTCATTTTTTCAGAAAGAGAGGTTTCTGTGATCGTAATTTTAGCTGAAACATGTGTTCTTTCTTTATTCTTTGGTAGATCAGGAAGTTGTATGTTTTCGTCGGGATCTGGTTCTTCCTGTTGGCTTATATTTTCTTTTTGCTTTGTTTTAATTGCCTTCCCCCTACGCCAAGGCTTTGGTGGACACGTTGGCTTTACCCCCCCTTCTCCCCTTAACAGGGGGGCTTTGTCTGATGCCTCTTTCATCTTCTTCATTTCTTTCTTTGCTTCATTACGAGGGTGAACACATAGGTTCGCCCCTACAATTTCTTCTTGACAAAGATTCACCACTGCAATCTCCAACGGAAGTTCTATAATGGGAGAGGTCTTTAATCTCGCGAGAGCTTTTTCTGTTTCTTCAATGGCGGGGAGTATTTGTTGTAGTTCATTTTCATTGGAAAGGTGTTTATGGAGCCGTTCACGCAGGAAATTCAGGAAATCATGGCCGAAGCTTCGAAAATCGCCTCCAATCTCATTGACGGCTTGAAGAATCTTTATACCTCCTTCCCTGTCTTTTTCCAGTATGGCTTTCCAAAAATTTTCCAGAATTTCGGAAGAGGCGACTCCCAGGCTTTCTCTTACGGCGCTTTCAGTAATCTGTTTTTCGGTTTCTGCTGCGATTTGTTCGAGCAGAGAAATAGCATCTCTCATGCCGCCTTCTGCTTTTCTGGCAATCAGCTGGAGAGCCGGATCTTTGGTTTCGAATTTTTCTGTTTTACAGATGTCTTTTAACCGGTTAACGAGTTGTTCTAGTGAAAATCGCTGAAAGGTGAATGTCTGGCAACGAGATATGATTGTTTCAGGAATTTTATGCAGTTCTGTCGTAGCCAGGAGAAAAAATACATGCTTAGGGGGTTCTTCAAGCGTTTTGAGCAGAGCATTGAAAGCGCCCTTTGAGAGCATGTGTACTTCGTCGATGATATAAACTTTTCTTTGGGCATAAGTGGGTGTGAAATCAATTTTTTCGATAATGTTTCGGATATTGTCGACTCCCGTGTGAGATGCGGCATCAATTTCTACGATATCGATAAGATTTCCTTCGGTAATGTCTGCGCAGATTTTACACTTTCCGCATGGGTTGCCTTCACTGAGTGCTTCACAGTTTAGTGATTTTGCAAAAATTCGGGCAATAGAAGTTTTTCCCGTTCCTCGGCTGCCGGCAAAAAGATAGGCATGGGCTGGTTTTTTGGCTTTAATGGCGTTTTGAAGAGTTTTTACGATTGATTCCTGGCCGACGAGGTCGGTGAAGGTTTTGGGGCGATACTTGAGGAAGAGGGTTGACATTTATTTAGAATTTTAAAAAAAAACTATGAATTGTAAATTATTTATTTCTTTAATATTAATCGAAAAACTGGGAGTACGCCTAATTCCAACCATCCTGAATCTGTTT
>CAYVJW010000166.1:0-2898 GCA_964451885.1 uncultured Candidatus Peribacteria bacterium
AAAAAGGCCAAAAATGGCCTTTTTTTAGGTCTTGGGTGTCGAACTTGGGTTAAAAAAAATCAGTATTCGGAATATTTGGCAGGACACTTTTTTCTATGGTGTATGGCACCGGGATTTTAAAGACGGAGAAGTTTTGGATATAGACCTACGAAAGCTTGAGGGCTATAACTTTCGGCCAGTTATATCAGAAGACGAATTTCTCCTGCTTCAGGAGCACCTCATAAAAACAAATAGAAAATCAATAGAGCAACGGAAGTCTAGACTTACAAAAAGATTGGACGCTGTAACGCCCCTGGAAAACGGAATTGTAATTGATGATGATAGTGAAAAGCCATTAAGTTTTTCACTTCCAAATGCTCAAAGGTTTAGAGTTCGACTAGTGGAACTTCAGGAATCGAAACCTGATGTTTCTTTATCAAATATTGTAACACCCCATCAAATAAAATATTCAATCCCCGGAAACAACATAAATTTTGATGTTCTTGATGAGTACCTCGCAAATCAATTCAAAAAGATAAAAATCAGTAAGGAGGATTATCAAGCTTTTCTCTTTGCTCTTCGCGGGGAGATCGGGCACAAGTATGAAGAACGAATTTTAAAACAAAAACAAATAGATTTGTTATTAAACAAGCATTACAGAAAAGAAGCCGACTTTATGAAAAAGGCAAACTTTGGAGAAAACTTAACTGGAAAAGAGAGACAAACCTACGAGAAAGAAAAAGAAAAGTTCAAGTCCCGAGAGATAGAGCTAACAAATGAAAAACTAAATGTTTCACAGGACACCCGGGATGAAGTACTCGAACAGCAAGCGTTCTATGAGCTACTTATGAACCTTCCAAAACTCTGGGAGAAAGCCAGTTATGTTCAAAAACGAAAACTCTCAGAATTATTGCTATTGAACATCAAAGTCAAAGACGGAAAACCAATCAGTATGAAGGTTAAACCCGAATTTGAGCATATGTTTCCAGAAAAATTCCGAAGTGGTGGGGGTTCCAAGCCATACATTGAACCCACTGCCAGACGGTGCGACCCTATTTTAGACCAGGTTCTGACTGAGCTAAAAGCACATCTTTCATCCATAAGCGTATCTAAAGTGACGGACTTTCACAAGGATATTTCGGTTTTTTCCTGATTCACATCGCCTCTTCAATTTCGACCGCCTCATCTTCGCTAACAGCATATTCCTCCATCACATCTCGAACTTGCTCAGCCTGATCGACCTCCATGCCCTGATTTTTCATAATTTCTTGTACATCCTCATCAATCGAATTTTGATCATCATCGGTCATAGTTTTTGGGGTTAAAAAGTAATGCCCCAATATTATGTGTCATGAAAAAAATATAGCTATCCCATTTTTTGAGTTTTTTCATACTTCCTCAAAAATTCCAAAAATCGCCCCACAGTTAAGCTCTCATCAATCCCAAGCCGACCGTCTCTATACCCGCTCGCTACACCTCGTTTTTTTGCCCAATCAGCCGCTGAAAAATAAGGATGAGAACGCTCCACGTCTGAGAATGGCTTATCTTCGGCTTTTTCCAAAATGGCTCGTATTCCAGATAAAAGTCCGCTGACTCCATGGTCTTTGACTGCCTGAAGATCATTATTGATTGAACCCATCTCCAAAAGAAATGCCCACCCTCTGGTATCTCGCACGATTCCAAGTCTCCCGAATCGACTGGAAGTATCAGGATGAACACCAGCATTTGGGATTCCTGTGGCTCGGCAATAAAAATCAAGCAATTTTTCAGCCATTTCTTTGCTTTTTTGGCTTCCTCCATAGTAGAAACACATCGCTCCTTTTTCCGTCCTTTTTTGAGATGAGTTCAACTGACAGGAAAGAACCAGATCATTGCTTCCCGCCTTTTTGTTTATCCAACTGGTTTTCTCTTCAAGCGTGAGATCAAACGGGCAAAGATCAGTGAAAACGTCCTGCCGAATTTCTGGAAAAGTTTTTAGAAGAATTTCTCGAGTAATTCCATTTTCGGTTTCGCCTGTCTTCAGGTTTTGGGAGCCTTCGTCTTTGCCCTGAGTATGACCTGCAATCAAATATAGTTTTGGTTTCATGGTTCGTAAAAAATTAAACAACAGTCAGTTCAGATTCTTCTTCCTCGACTACTTCGGGCTTAAGTTCGACCTGCTGAGATTTTTGGGATCGAATAAAATCATCGGTTGTGGTTATCTCCATATCTTCGTAGTAGATGAGGATTTGCCCATCGTCACTTTCTTTTTTTGAGATGTCGACGGTTTTTGTTTTTTCATCTCCAATCTCTGCGAGAATTTCATCATCAGAAAGTTTTTTCTTCTTTCGGAGGACTTTTCGTTTGGGAACCGAGATTTTTATTTTTGCCTTTTTTAGCAATTTATCAGCGTCTTCCCTAGAGCATTCCTTGGCTTTCGGATTCTGGGACTCAAAAGAATCCCAGTCCGAGCGAACACAAATTAGTTCGTCTCCATTGTCTTTGTGGAAAAGCACCGTGGCTTCTACGCCTTCCCCGACTTTTGCGTTTTTAGATTTGTAGAATTTCATGGTTTCAAAGGGTTAAAAATTAGTTTGAGGGGGCAAAAAAAGTAACGATGCCATTGTCGTAGCACCATTGCTCCAAATAGAGTTTGAAGTTTTTCTTTGTCTTCGTAGTAAATATCAAAGCCGAATCACTCACCGAATCTGGAAGGGCATCGGTAACAATCGAGGACTTTACCCCGTCATTGTCGATCAAAATTCGTCCGTATTTATTTGGATTACTCATCGAAGTTTTTCTGTCCCATCCGAGTAGATATCCGCCTTTTTCGGAATCGACCTGTTTTAAAAATCCCCATGATTGGATTACGGCTCCTTCTGTTGAACTAGCGTGAGTTTATCACGATCGATCACGTAAAAGTGTCAGAAGTCGCTTAGG
>CAYVJW010000167.1:0-2868 GCA_964451885.1 uncultured Candidatus Peribacteria bacterium
TTACGGCTGTGGAAGTGTCGGGGGATCTTGAGTGGGCGGATGTTTTTGTGGTTTCTATTGGGGGGAAGAAAAGGTGGCTGGGAAAGTTAAACCAATTAGAGAGAAAAATTTCCCATGAGCTATTGCGGGATATTCCGAAAAGACGGATATTGAAGATTCGTTTCAAGATTGATAAAAGTGTTGAGAGAATGCGGAATTCAGAAATAAAGTCACCCGTGGGCGAGTGACTTTCACTTTACTAATAACTATGAACAAAATTCTTCTCGCTACCGGCAATAAGGGGAAGGCTCAGGAAATATTGGATTTTTTTGAGCATACGCCTTTTGATTTTGATTTACTTTCGGATTTTCCGCCTGTTCCCGAACCGGAAGAGACAGGCAATACTTTTGAGGCAAACGCTTTGTTGAAGGCAAAATATTTTGGTGGCCGGTTTCGTGTTCCTACTTTGGCTGAGGATGCGGGCTTAATATTAGATGCTTTTCCGGAAAAATTTGGCCTGAAGACCCGTCGGGAGATACAAGCCGCAACAGATGTCGAATGGATGGAGCGTTTTATGGAGATTATGAAAGAAGTGGAAGACCGAAAAGCAACTTTCTTTTCTTCTATAGCCTTTTATGATCCGGCGAAAAATATTCAAAAAATTGTAAGCGGCCGGACATCCGGCATAATATTGAAAGAATTAAATGCCCCCATGGAAGAAGGAATTCCTATCTCTGCGGTATTCCTCCCTGAGGGATATGACCGGGTTTATTCAGCAATGAGTAAGTCGGAAAAAAATGCCGTTTCTCATCGTGGGAAGGCTGCGCGAAGTATGCAGGATTTCTTAAATGAAATTTTATGAAAATTATCACCCCTGTTCGCCCCCAATCTTTTAAAGATTTGGAAAATTTAGTAAAAAAAATCGGAAATCGGGCAGATATTATTGAAATCTGGCTGGACGAGGTTTGTGATGAAGAAGATTTTTTTGAAAAGTTTGCTGATCTGGCTAAAAAAACGATTGTTCTCTTTCTCGGCGTTTGCAAGATGTCTGAGGAAAAAGGAAATTTTAAAGGAACGACAGAAGAACGTGTAGAAATTCTTAGAAAATTTTTAGGCTCGGGTGGTGATTTTGTAGATATGGATGTGATAAGAAATCCCGAAAATCTTATTAAAAAATTACCGTCAAAAAAGCTCTTTTTAAGTTTTCATGATTTTGAAGGCGTACCGGATGATTTGAATAAAATTCTTATCCAAGAACAAATATTTTATCCAAGAATTTATAAGTTCGCTGTCACTACAAATACGGAAGAAGAACTTGATAATTTTCTGTGTTTTGTAAGAAATTTTCCGAAAAAACATGATGGCATCTTTACTACAATAGGAACTTTGGGAACAAAAGGGCGAGAAAAAATTGCACAGACGGGGAGAAGTTGGGGTGGGTTTTATGCGGTTGATGAACAATCGAGGACAGCTGATGGACAGCAAACATTGTGTTTAGGCTTAACAAAAAAATAAAATACCACCTATGCTTATAAGACTTGCTCCTTTCTTTCAGATTTTTCTTTTCTTCACTTAGGGACTTAGCAGTAAATAACTTACCAATTTTAATATCTTTTTCTCCGTGTACTTCGTCAGAAAAACTTCGCCATATTATAATATGACTCAGCTTCTCTTTCTCGTACACGAAAAAAAATCTCATCAAACTTGGTAACTTATTTCCTGCCAAGCCCCTTATTCCTTTAAACAAATAATTATCTCTCATCTTTATTTTAGCAAGTACTGCTAAACTTCGATTACAGCGGACGGGAGGATTTTCCGCTGATTTTTATACATTTTCCCAAAAACCATGATATTTCTCAAAATTCCCAAAAATTTTGAAATCTGGAGTTTTTAGGCTATTTTTTCAGAAGTTCCTAAATTATAAATTGAAAATTAATGATTAATGATTAATGATTAATGAGTAATAAATAATCGGTATGTTATAAGTGGCAAGTAGTAGTAAGTGGGAAAGATCTTTGAAACCACGAAATTTAATCCATAAATTTGAGGAGGGAATGCGGAGTATTGTAGGTCGTTCGCGCTAGCGGACTACCGGAAATATGAAGTTATGTTCTAAAAAAACCGAATTTTTATCCCTAAAGATGAAAATTCGAGAGGAGGAGGTTACGGAGTATTGTAGGTCGTTCGCGCTAGCGGACTACCGGAAATACGGAGTCACCTCCGACGACCGCCAGGGTAGCTCAGTTGGTGAGAGCGTCGGATTCATAACCCGGAGGTCGACAGTTCAAATCTGTCTCCTGGCACCACTTACACCACTTTTCGCTTTTTTCATCTTGTTTGATGCTTCATTATCAGTTTTTGCGGTTCTACCTTCTGCAATTACTGAGGGGAACTTGTTTGGGTTGAACCGAAAGAAAGTTTCCACCATCAAGGTGGAGTCCGTTAAAGCCCTCCATCGATATATCCATATGATTATGGTGGCCCATTCCCTCCTGCTCATCAAACAATGGCAGGTCGAATCTATCGGTTTGTTGAAGCTTTTTATCGAGTTCTATCTCAAAAAAACACGGAAAATTCCGAAGTTTACACTTAGTTCTTTGAAAACATTTTTAGAAAAATGCACTTTTTTTGATTTTGACTTTAAGTCCGATTTTCGCCTACTTGATAAACTTTGTTATGGTTTTTGACTCATGAGTTTTTGGAAATATCAGGAGATATGCATTGTGACCATAAATTTTTTATGGCCTCATCTCACTTTTTTTGGAATCGTTTTAGGGGACATTTTCCGTTAGATTCCAATCTCGTTTCAGGGGACAAATAGAATTGGACAAGACTGGGGTAATTCCTTTTTTACAGCGCTAGAGAATTTCAGATTGACATAAAACTTAA
>CAYVJW010000168.1:0-2667 GCA_964451885.1 uncultured Candidatus Peribacteria bacterium
CCGCTCTCTTCGCCAAAAAACAAAGGGATCCTATTTTTGATACTGGATAGTTACCATAAAAGAATGCTGGAGGCAGAAGAAATCCATAAAAAAGAAGCTGAAGAGGCCGATGCCCAACTTATAAAAGACTTAGAGACTATAACTCAATAATTACTCTGTTACAGCTCCTTAGAAAATAACTAATCATGTCTTTCCAGGAAAGTGGTCCACAACAAAGAGAACAAACTGATACTTTATCGAAAGGTGAGAAAGATATTGCTGAATGTAAAAAACTGGCTGATAAAATAGAGGGAGACCCACTTTTAGACCAAGAACGCACCGAAACCTGCCGTGATGTTACTGAAGCCGCTGGAGAACAACTTCCTTCGACAATCATGACCAAGGCCCTTGAAAATGGATTAGATGGATTAACAAAAGAAGAAATACAAACAGTGCAAAGAATGTTAGAGGAAGATGACGATGGAATAATAGGTCCTAAGACAAGAGCAGCCTATGAAACCTATAAGACTAAACAACTCGTAGAAAAATCCCAAAATATTCCTGCTGAAACGGCCACCGCCAAAGAATCATTAAGTCCGGATAAAAATGCCCAACAGCAAGTAGAAGCCACAGACCAACCTCCGGCAGAAACTTCAGAAAAAGTTCATTCCCGCGAAAGTGTAGAGGCGAAAGAGGAAGGGGAAACACAAACCGAGACAATAGAACGGAAAGGCGTAGAACTCGCCAGAGCTGATGAAAAATTGGAAGGAGCCGTTGGAACCTTAAAGAAAATTGAAAGACAAAAAGCTCTGTTGAAAATGTCCGAGAAATTGGGCATTAAAGCCGATACCGCTTCTGAAATAATTACGAGCCTTACAGAACTAGGGACACTGACAGAAGAAGAAGGCCCTAGATTGGTAATCAAACTTCAAAAACTATCGCAACAATACGGAGAAGATTATAAAAGTGTTTATGAAGAAGCAATGAAGTATGCCGCGTTGTCCCCTGCTTTGGCTTATCTACAAAAACCGGCTATCGCTAAAACATTAAGCAAAGTGTCTGTTGTAGGGGGGATAAGCCTTTGGTCTACGTTAATACAAAAAGAAACCTGGACGAAATTTGACAAACCAAATCTGAATACTTTAAGTACCGGAAATGGAGCCTTTGATACAGCTTCTTATATGGTACCGATAGCCGGAAATATTAAAGATTTCAATGATGCCCGATTGGCCTGGCCAGATAGAAAAGCCGAAGCTGTATTATCAGTTACAGCCGGAACCATAGGAATGGTAATGGATGGGATAAGCCTACTTGGCATTACAGCACCTGCAGCACAGGGAGCTAAGCTTGGAGTGAAAGCCACAATTCGCGGAACTATACTAGCAACGCGAAAAATAGGTAAATGGATGGCAAAGGAAACCGGAAAAAACATATGGGACGCGCTTACCTTTAAAGCTTTCCGATCTTCCTTAAAAAAAGCGCCTCAAAGCGCTGCAAGAGGGGCTGGAGGAAGAACAGAGACCGCTAGAGCACAACCAGTAAAGGCAGAAGAACAACCTACTTCTCAGAAAGCTATAGAGAAAATATCCGAAGAGTTGGATAAAAAAACCGAAACCGCTTCAGAAATAGCAGGATTAGAGGATCTGGTAGAAACAACAGATACTACCAACGTTCCTGCAAAATCCGCTAAATTCGCAGGAACGCCAAGCGAACAATTTTTGGCCTGGAAAAGACAAAAAGAAGCCGAAAAAGCCGGCGTAAAAAGTGAAGCAGAAAAAAAAGCGGATGAAGTAAGAGAACGTTTAAATAGAGAACAAGCGCAAGAAGCCAGAGATAGAGCTGCAAAGGAAGCCTGGAATAAAGCCGCAGCTAAAAAACAGGGGCCTACTTTTGATGATCTTACCGACAGAAAGATTAAACCTGAAGAATCCCCTTCAGCTCCTAAAGAAAGAGAAATCTCCGATTTACTAAAAAAACAGGCTGACGAAGTTACGATAAATTTCAAGCAGGAAGATTATGCTCGAATAAAAGATCCGCAAGAAAGGATACAGACTATGTTAAGTGATGCTAAAATTGCTATGAAGCACCGAAATTTATCAGAAGGGGAAATAAAATACGGACTAAGTAGTCTGGAAAAAAGACTAAACAAAGAATACATGAACTCGCCTGCCGGAAAAAGACTCAGTAAAGAAGAAAGAGATAGAATAAGTGATAAAGATCAGGCGAATTTTGAAGAAGGGATGGCCTCTGCTGATAATCGCGGAACGGAATTTCAAGATGCAAACAAACAAACGGATGAATTTATGATCGGGAAAGATGAAGCAGAGAAATCTGGTGGAGGAAGTATTTTTGGAGAGACATCTCATGAGATCAAAGTCCCTGATCTTTCCCAACCAGGACAACATGGAGATGTAGATTTTGGGAGTCACGGTGGAAGACATGATCAAGTTAGTTCCGGACTACATCAATAAAGGAATTAAATCACGCAAATACATCAGTACCTTAAAAACTGCCCTGTGAAGATCTACAATTGCTTCGATGCAGTTCCACTCCACAAAAGACAAAAAACTAAAAACTGATTTTCGCACCGCACTCCTGACCGGCATTGCTCCGGACGGGGGGCTTTATGTTGGGTACTATTAACCGAAAAAACCGCAGTATATCATAAGTCACAAGAAAACCAGTCCT
>CAYVJW010000169.1:0-2622 GCA_964451885.1 uncultured Candidatus Peribacteria bacterium
TTTGACCGATAAAAACTTTACTTCTCATGAAAATTTAAACCGGACACTCATGCTTGGTGAGACGAAAATTTGACATTCTATAAAGAGGGATTATTTTACTCTAACAATTATAGTGAATTATTATGAAAGAATATTTTACATCTCCAGCCCTATTAACTATTCCTCTTGTTTTATCTCCTATCGTTTGTGAAACTTCACCACAGGATGCTGAAACTAAACTAGTTTCGGAGAAAGTTGCGGCTGCTACAGAGCATCATTCGATAACTGCTAAAAGAGTTAATCCGTGTTCTCGAATGAGTTTTGGTGAGTGTTTGGAGTGGCTTGTAGGGAGCGCAAGACTGAGAGTTATCCATCAAGAATTTGTCATTCCTATAATGGATGAGCTTGAAAATGGTAATATTCAAGCTGCCTTCAAGCTTGAGGAAAAATTAACCTACAAATATCCTGAAGAGTATTGGCACTGTACCGGCCTAATGAATATATTTGCACGCCATGCGATGATACTGAAAGATTCCAGTCCAGATGAAATGGATGATGTTATTGCTCTTTTTTCAAAATCTATAGAATGTTGGGAAAAAATAACAAATAAGTTTCCGACTATTCCGAGGTACAATGTTATGCTTGCAGGCCTGCATTTAGAAAAAGCCAAGAGTATGCTTGAAGTAATGAATAAGCGAGAGGATGACATAAATCCGGATTTTTTACACCAAAATCCTGATATTTCTGATCTCTACAAGCAGGCAACTGTATGTTATGAAAGCGCTATGGCAAACGGGGAAACCCATTACAAAGCTTTGATCGATCTATATATTCAACAGGGTAACCATGATAAATTAGCGACAATAATTCAGGAATATCATGATTATAATCCTGAAGAACCGATGTCTCATTTTCAGCTAGCTATTTTACATTGGCAACGCGGAGATATTAATAAAGCTATGGAGATTTTTCTAGATATGATGAAAAAGTTTGATGGTCAGCTGAGTTTACTTCAACTTTCGGCAATGGCCGATTTTTTTGTCCATAATGGAAGAAGAGCAGAGGGCATGGCATTATACGAAGCGATTATAAATTCTTCAGAAGAAGTTGCTTCTCCTGATATTTATGTGCTTTATTCCACGTATTTCCCGGAAGACGCCAAAAAAGCACTCCAAGCAGTTCAAAAAGGACTGGCACATTACCCAAGCTACCAACCGCTTTTAGAGCGTTATAATATCTTAAAACAAAAATAATGTAAAACTAGAGCTTTAAATAACTATTAAATTATGTTATAAGCTCTATTGATGAATATCATTTCAAAAATCCTCCGTAGCACGCAAAAAAAGCAAAATATTGCCAATCAGATACTTTTAATTTTTGATATTGCTTTCATTCTTTTGCTCTTTTTGGAATTTATTTATCCAAATAACCCGAGTATTCGTTTAATTGAGCTTTGGTTTGGGGGGATTTTTGTTGCTGAATTTATTTTTCGAGCCAGGCATGCTTACAAAAAGGAAAAATCCATATTCACTGTTTGGAATTTTTTTGATTTGGTTATTATTCTTTCGATTTTTACGCGACCTTTATTTGAGGGTTCTTTTCTTCTCCATGCTATTTCATCGCTCCGTATTTTGCGCTCTTATCGGGCGATTAAAATGCTTTCGAAAACGAATAATTTTGTTTCCCGGCATATTGGGATTGTACTTTCTACGGTGAATTTATTGGTATTCATCTTTATCATGACCGCTATGGTATTTACATTGCAGGGAGAAAAAAATCAGGCCATAAATGATTATCTTGATGCCCTTTATTTTACGGTTACTACGCTTACTACCACCGGATACGGAGATATAACCGTTGTGGAAAAAGAGGGAAAAATACTGGTGGTTATTATTATGATACTAGGAGTGGGGCTTTTTCTGAAATTGGCCAATAGTATTTTTAAGCCTTCAAAAACGTTTTTTAAATGCAAACATTGCGGCCTTACCCATCATGATTCGGATGCTTCCCATTGTAAGCATTGCGGGAATATTATTAATATTGAGAGTAGCGGTTAGATGAAGTTCAAACTCATTTCACTTTATTCACTTGATAATGTTATATAAATGTGTATTATTTAGAATATTCTTTTCCAACTTCGACATATTAGTGAAGAGTCATCTGTTCTTATCGTGAGAAAGACATTTAATTCGTCAATCTTCGAGCAAAAGTCACGTTTCTCCGGTAAATCTGGATGACGGAAGGACAGATTCTCTCTTCACTATCGGTTTAGCGCAAAGAATCATTGGCTTTGGAAATTTGAAAGCAACTCACTACTCAAATTTTGCTTCTGAATTTTCCAAGTCAATGTTGCACAACCTGAAAGGGACATTTTATGGGAATCTCTCGTAGTACCCTTCTCCTGGCGGCCGCGTTTGTATTGGCCACTGCATTTTCAACTCCAGCAATGGCTGGCGGGAATCGCCTCGGAATGGAAGGCGTACACAATCTCAATCGATGCAGTACCTATCACTGTGCGAAAAATCGGGTGGAGCGTTTGGAGACCCGCAAGAGCGAAATGGATGCGAATTCCCACGAGCAAGTGATACCGGGAGTGATAAACTTGAAAACGAACAACAAAGGTGTACAATGAGAAAAGCTTAG
>CAYVJW010000170.1:0-2574 GCA_964451885.1 uncultured Candidatus Peribacteria bacterium
AGTCCGGTTCTTAGAAGGCTGGAGCTCAGCAATGGGCTCTGGCTATTCGGCCGTTCAGGCTTTATGGTTTGTCAAAAAAAAATTGACTTCTTATTTAACTTCAATTACAAGTGCTGCATATTTTTTATCATAAGTCTCTGTAAATCGAGATAAAAAAGAAACGTTTTTGTGTCTATACAAGTTTAATTATTTAATTAAGTCTTGATAGATCAGTTCTTTGATAGTTCGGTGTACAGCTCGACAGTTAACAGGATCCAGTAAATAAATTTTCTTGATTGCATCCTGTTAACTGTCAACCTGAGAGGAGGGTGTGCGTAAAAAATCCAATGTTTAAGGCCGGAAAAAACACAAATATCCTGTAAACCTTCTACTTTCCTGTGAGGTGTCTGTTATGAAACGAATCATGAAGTTTTTCCTTGTCTTGGTGGCAATGGTTTTCTTTTTTGTTCCGGAAGCCAATGCGGATACATCAGTCACAACAAAAGGAGGCGTCACAGTCCAGTCGGATGATGGTTTCAAACTGCAGATCGGTGGTCGTGTAATGGCCGATGCAACCCTTTTCGGCGACGACAAGACCGCTCTTACTAATGGCACAGAACTCCGGCGTGCACGGCTTTACCTGAAGGGCAAAATTCCTGCGGATTGGGCATACAAATTCGAAATGGAATTCGCCGGCGACCAAGCCAAGACCAAGGATGCCTGGCTCGGATACAATGGACTGGATTCGGTAAAACTTCGGGTGGGAAACTTCAAGGAGCCTTTTTCCCTCGAGGAACAAAACAGCGCCTTTAACATTCCCTTTATGGAGCTCAGCCTAGTAAACGCATTTGTCCCGGGACGCCACATGGGACTTGGTGCGAGTATGCATGGGGAAAATTGGACAGGTGCGATGGGCGTTTTCGGCAAGTCGGTCAGCTCCAAAGAGGAAAACGACGATGCAGGGGGGATCAGCGGCCGTTTGACCTACTCACTTTTTTCCATTGTCGACATCTCCATGCATCTGGGAACTTCTGCGTCTTATCGTGTACCCGATGGCGGGGAGGTTCAGCTTGATCCGGATCCGGAGATCCATTTGCTGAACGACCACTCTCCATTGGTCAACACAGGAACAATTGAGAACGTCAGAAGTCAAACCGTTCTTGGCCTGGAGGCGGCGGCTGTTTTTGGGGCGTTTTCTTGGCAAGGCGAGTATATGGTTGCCAACCTCAACCGTGAAAATGGAAATCCGGACGTGGGGTTCGACGGGTATTATACCTTCGTTAGCTGGTTTCCTACCGGGGAATCTCGTTCTTATAACCCGAAAAAGGGGAAATTTGGCTCGGCAAAACCCCTCCATGATTTCGACCTGAAGACTGGAGGAAGCGGAGCATGGGAGATTGCTGCCCGTTACAGCGAAATCGACCTGAATGATGGGCCGATTTCCGGAGGAAAGGAGCAAAATACAACCCTGGGGGTAAATTGGTATATCAACCCGAATGTTCGAATGATGGCCAACTACGTGAGAACCAACACGGATGAGGCGGCCGGAGATGATGATCCAAGCGCCTTCATGGCGCGTTTTCAAATGAATTTCTGATTCGACGACTGCATTCCCCGGCCCAGTGGGCCGGGGAATTACAACTCTAAATGTACACTCGAACGTCTAATAAAGCACTAAGGGAAATCTCAATAGTGCTTTTTGAATTATTGGGAAACATAATTTTATTACGTTTTCATAGTTTCCGCAATCGAAAAATTTTTTAATTTTCAAAAATATTCCATAGAATTCCGTGGATGAATTTATTAAAAGCCGACATCTTCGCTACGGAACCTCGCGATATCTTTGCAACAAGGGAGCTTATCGAGACTTTTTCCGAGCCGCTTCAGCTCCTGATTATTTTTTCACTCGCTACCTTATTGGGTCTTATTATTGCCTGGACTTATCATAAGACGCATCGCGGATTTTCTTATTCGCAATCTTTCAGTATTACATTAATTATCATGACCGTTATTACGGCATTAATTATTGTGCTGATCGGGGATAATATTGCGCGAGCCGTCGGGGTATTTGGAGCTTTTTCTATCGTTCGTTTTCGAACGGCCGTGAAAGATCCGCGGGATACGGCCTTTGTGTTTTATTGCCTTGCGGCGGGACTTGCTGTGGGAGCAGGGTCTTTTATGATTGGCATCATGGGAACGATTTTTATTGCCGCCCTTATTTTTGCGTTGCATTTTTCAAATTTCGGGGGGATTAAAAAACTGGATTATGTCCTCAATTTTAAGATAGAAGCCAAGCATCATGTCGATGACCTTTTCAAGAACCTCTTTTCCGAGTATTTAAAATCCCAAATTCTCCTAAATGTAGAATCCAAAGACCGTGGAAAATATTTGTTTTTCACTTTTAATCTTCGACTTAAGAAAGACGAAAAATTAAAAGAATTTTTGGAAAAATTAAATCAGTTTGAGACTGTTTCTGATGTTAATTTGGTCAGTTCGAAAAATAATTTGGAATTTTAGGCATACGCTGGTTCTCCCCGAAGTAAGGAACTGTAACAAAATAACTTCCCTAAAATAGACAAATATTTATAATGAGGA
>CAYVJW010000171.1:0-2549 GCA_964451885.1 uncultured Candidatus Peribacteria bacterium
CGTCAACGAGTTGCTAGTGCGTAGTGTTTACCCTGGAATTTTGGGCGGATACGTTTTCATCATGATTGAAGAATAAGAAAACCCAGCCCCGCTCTGGCTAGCAACATTGCCGGTTTTTATTCTCCTGGGATTGACTTCTGAAAAACTATAAGATTATATTAAGATATAGTACATTTACCAAGATGACCACCTTATCAGACCCTTTACCGGCAGATGTTGAAAAAGCAGTGCAGAATCTGATAGATTACGGTTTTGCCAGCAATAAAGCAGACGCTGCTAGAAAAGCAATTTTAAAAGTTGAAGAAGATTCGGCGGCAGACTCCCTCATGCGCGTTGCAAGGCCAAAAAATGGTTTTCAAATTCCGGGTGGTCGCGAAAATCTCCGGAATAATAAGGTTCATCCGTCTCCGGATGCCGCCCTACTTCCACACGGACACTTGTCAACTCGGCAATAGCCGCTCTCACTTCTTTCGGCATTTTCACGCTTTCAGAAACTTCCTGCCTTTGGTTTTTGTAAAGACGGCAGGCCTGTTCCACGGCTATTTTATGGTCTTTTTCACGGTCGGAATCTGTGGTTTCGCATTGGCGAGGCCAAGTAGAAGAATTCATTTATTGAATAATTAAATCTTTGGCCGAAAACCAAAAGTGTCGGCAAAACTAACCTTTTTTTGAACAGTCTCTCCTGTTTCATGGTTTATTGTTTGCATCTGAATCTGTGGCACTTTTTGCGAAGAAACAAGCTGGTCTCTTTGAAACTGCCCATAACTCCAGTACATCTGTGTGATCAATGCTTCGTCATAATATTCAGTTGCCCTTGCATTGCTGAATACTGGGGTTCGGTCGTCCAATAAGGAAGTGCTGATTGTTGAACGGGGATCCTGAACTTGACCGTTTTGATACAAGCTGGTAACAATTTCAGACTGAGTCGTTTGAGATTCATTTACCGTCACCGTATACCCCTTTGCTACAAAATCAATAATTGCACCGCTGGCACATCCGATTTCATTCGTCCCGGCGACCCTCAATGATTTTGCGCCGATGGATCCAAGGTACACCAGCATGTCGTTCGTTGACATGTCTGATCGCAGGACGCTGCGCCTATCCTTGTATATAGTTTTTACATGGGGATAATCCCCTATTGCATCCCGTATTTTTTGTACAGTCTGTCCGCACCCCTTCCATTCAACTAACACAATAGGCTTGCCTTTCTTTTTCATCTCTAACACCTGCTTTATTATTTTATCTGTCGTAAAGTCTATATCCTGTGCTAATTCCTCCACTCCGGGGTCGTCACGGATAAAACCGTCTTGCATATCAATAATCACCAGCACGTCTTCTTCGGGAACTTGCTCCAGTTTTTCAAAACTATAAACCCGGTCGAAATCGCGCTGCGTTACTTGTGCACGCACGTGTTCTTTGAGGCTCCGTACATATTCTTTGTCGGCGTGCTTTTCTAGCGACCCCCTCTGCCCGGAAAAGATTTCTTCCCGTGTTGGTATATAGAGAACGCTCTCCAACACCTTAGGCCTTTCTGCCAGAGTGCGGACCAAATCCTGCGCCATCGGGGAAAAAAGCTTAATGTATTCATCAATAGTCCGGCGAAGTTCCTGTGCTTTTTTTTTGCGTTCGGTTTTGTGAGCTTTTGAAAAATCCATCCATCTTAGGAATTTTGGCAAAAAGCCCGTTTGTTCATATTCATCCAAAAACTTCTCCAGTCGTTGTAGTTTTTTGGATGCTTCATAAACCCCGCTCCATGGAGTGTCTTCATTGAAATGATTAAAAAAATTCCTCAAGTATTGCTCCAGATGTTTTTGGTTAACTTCAAAATTTGAAACATGCTCCCAGGCTTCGTCTCTCTTTTTCATCTCACCACTTAAACCTGCGAACTTCTCGGGAGAATAATCGAGCATTTGCGTGTATTCTTCAAAGTGTGATTCGATGCGGTATAGCCTCCTTAATTGAACGGTTGTTGTATCTTTTTTATTTTCAGTTAATTGATTTATTCTCTTCTGCAGGCGGGAATACGCCAGGCTTGCGAAAAATTTATCAGTACTCGATGATCTTTCATGGAGAAGGCTAAAAAACTCAAGCGACATTCGGGTAAGGTGCGGATCACTGATTTCTTCTAATGTTTTTTTGATGGAATCCGCTTTGCGAGCAACTCCTGAAACTTTTTCTTTGGTTCTTTTTGTGCCCAATTGGTCAACTTCAGTCAATAGTCTTTGTGCAAGCTCTTCTTCGCTATATTCTTTTGTTTCAGGTCCGGTTGCAGCCTCTCTTTGAGATTGTTCCTCCCTAGCGGCCGTTTGCACCACATCAACTTTCAAATCGCAGATCTCGCCCTTCGTTTTTTCCGCGCAAACCAGCCGCTCTCGCGATTCATTACTTTCGCGTTCCAGTTTTTCGGGATTCGGTTTATTTGGTGAAGAAAAAGCCATTTTGATATTATATCATATTAATACTTATATGTGAAATTAAATTTGTGTGAAGACTTACTGAGGGCCGAATAGCCAGAGCCCATTGCTGAGCTCCAGCCTTCTAAGAACCGG
>CAYVJW010000172.1:0-2542 GCA_964451885.1 uncultured Candidatus Peribacteria bacterium
GACTGGTTTTCTTGTGACTTATGATATACTGCGGTTTTTTCGGTTAATAAAAAAATTGCAATAAAATATTTTTTCATTAGAATTAACGAGAAAGGTTAATTAGAATTGACTTATCTGTTGTAATCCTTATAATTTGAATGGAAATAATTTTTAAAAAGCCAAAACTTGAAAAGCACTTTATCACCATGAAGGCTCTTACAAAAAAGTACGGTCCTGTAAATGCTCGGTATTTAGCAAAAGTCTTTAAACAACTGTCTCGTGCCAATACATTAAATGATATTCCCACGATAGAAAGACCTCGCTTGCATAAACTAACTGGGGATTTAGCTGACTATTTTGCCGTCGATGGGAAGCATCCCTACAGATTAATTTTATTACCTGTTGGGGAATACGATAAAGCGGACCTATCAACAGTCACGAAAATAGAAATTATTGACGTAATAGATTATCACTAAAAAAACAAAAAAATGAACACTCCTACTTACTTATCGGATATAGCTATCCCACCAGGCGAAACTCTTTTGTCTGTTTTAGAGAAAAATGAAATGTCTCAAAAGGAGTTGTCTTTAAGGACAGCTATTTCTGAAAAACATTTAACAGATATTGTAAAAGGAAATGCCTCTATCACTCTCGATACTGCTTTGAAATTTGAAAAAGTTTTTGAAGGAACTGCTTCTTTTTGGATTAATTTAGAGCAAGGATATCAAGAAGATTTGGCTCGGATTGAAGAAGCAGAAGTTCTACAAAACAAAATCGAGGTATCTAAAAATTTTAACTACAAAGAACTCGAGAATTGTGGATATGTTCCTGCAATACCACCAAGGGATTATATAAAGAAAGCACAAGAATTATTAAAATTCTTCAAAGTCACTAATTTTGATACTGTTTATACATATCTCTTTCGAGGAATAAGTGGAGCTTATTTTAGGAATGGGTCACAAAAAGTTAATAAGGAATCATTAGCGACTTGGTTGCGTTGTGGAGAGATTGAAGCAGAAAAAATAAAACTAGAGGAATATAACAAAAGAAAATTTTCATCCTTGCTTCCAAGGTTAAAAAACTTAACGCTATGTCCTGATAATTTTGGAAAAATTTTACAAGAAGAATGTGCTTCTTGTGGTGTTGCAGTATCGTTTGTTCCTTATTTTAAAAATACAAAAATAAATGGGGCAGTTCGTTGGATAAAAAGGAATAAGCATCCTTTAATTCAATTAAACTCAAAAGGGTGTTCAGCTGATTCTTTTTGGTTTACTTTTTTTCATGAAGCAGGACATGTTCTAAATCATTCTAAAACAGAACAGTTTTGGGAATTTTCAGATAAAATAGATGAACAAAGAGAAAAAGAAGCAGATAGTTTCGCTGAGGAAACATTAATTCCTGTTAAAGCATTTCAAAAGTTTGTTAAGGATAAGGATTTTTTACATTCTAGAATTGAACAGGTGGCTGAGAATTGGGGAGTGCATTCAAGTATTGTTTCTGGACGCTTAGCAAAACAAAGAAAAATAAGCTATCCTGAGCATAGTAAATATAGGTTAGGAGTGAAGATAACAGCTCAATAAAACCAATATGAAAAATTAGTTTGATAGTTCGTCTATAAGCGAAGTAGGATAAAATAATTCTGTTTACAATATCATAAAATTAAATTCCATGAGCAAGATAGCAATAGATGTTGTACTTCTCCCTTCAGAGGAAATGATGGATAAAACCATTGAAATTAACAAAGAACTACTAAAGACTTTTTCACCTAAAACTGTGCTTGATAAGCAAAAGTGCATACCACATATTTCTTTATGCATGGGATGTATTGATGAAAAAGATATTCCAAGTTTACAAGGAATTCTTGATAGGATTGCCAAAGAATTTATCTCAATGAATCTAGTTGCAGAAGCGTTAGAATCTGAAGTAATTCCAAATGGAAAAGTATTTTCAGGAATAAAAATAAAGAACATCAAAGAACTACAAGTATTGCATGAAAAAACTATGCAGGGATTCTGGAATTTTTTGTCTTATGAAGTAGAAAGTTCAATGATTTCTAATCCAGCAGAGATTGAAGATATTACTCTTCACTGGATTGAGGGATATAAGAAGAAATATGATAATCCATCTCTATTTCATCCTCATATTACCATTGGACATGGAGAAACAAATAAATTTAATTTTCCTATAAATTTCAAAGCCTCAAAAATCGCAGTGTGTCATTTGGGAAATTATTGCACGTGTAGAAAAGTAATTATTTCTTCTGATTTACAACCAGGGCTGTTTCATGCTAAATAATTGAATTATATTTTTTAAGTAGTTTATCGATATTAAGAACATTTTTATAAGTTTCATTTTTGATATTTGTAACATTTTTTTTGCGCATCATATTGAGACTAAAACTGCGAAGCTTTGCCATATTTTCAGGATTTTTTCTAATCCTAGATTGATCTTCCTCCATGCTTACATCTCTCACATGATGATTAGAATTTTCGATTCCCCAATGGCTTCGTACTATTAACCGAAAAAACCGCAGTATATCATAAGTCACAAGAAAACCAGTCCT
>CAYVJW010000173.1:0-2462 GCA_964451885.1 uncultured Candidatus Peribacteria bacterium
TACCCAAAATACCTGTCAAGTTTTTTCGGACTTTTTTTTGTGCTGAATAGTTACGCCTGTTTTATGTCATCCAACACAGATTTGAGTTCCTTATTAAGCGAAAGCCGTATAGTTGTAGTGGACATCACTGTCTATTGTAGCCACTTAGTGCCTTTTTGTCAAAACTTTCACGAAACCTTTCAATGATGAAAATTTTACACATGGACATAGAAGTATATTTGCTAAATCAACAGACATTATATTAGTATAGAAGCCCCTGAATAATTACTTAAACAATTTTCTGAAATGCCAAATCTTCCCACCCTTACCGACGCTAAATGGCTAATCATTTTGATAGTTGCTGCTTTTGCTTTTTTTTCAGTAAATCCTTTTGTAAATATTGAGGCCGGTCATCGCGGGGTGATTTTTGATAAGCTGCGTGGAGGGGTACAAAAAGGGACTTTTTCCGAAGGATTGCACTTTCGAATTCCTTTTTTCCAATCCGTTCTTCAAATTCCGGTCCGGACGCAAAAAATAGTTTTTTCGGATGGTTATTCCGGATTTGGAAGTAGACGACCGATTATGAAAGCCGCGAGTTCTGATCTGCAAGATGTAAATGTGCATGTAGTGATTACCTATAGTCTCGAAAAAGAATCAGTGTCTCGTATTTACCAAGAGGTAGGAGAAGATTACGAGGCAAAAAAGGTAGTTCCTCAGGCTGTAGACGCAGTAAAAACATTCACCGCAAAGTATAAAGTAGCTGAAATTTTAACCAAGAGAGAGGAAATTAGAAACAAAGTTTTTGAATATCTTAGAGATGTTTTGGCAAAAGAAAATATTATATTAGAAGACGTAAATCTAACTAATTTTGAGTTTAATGAACAATTTAAGGCCGCGATTGAACAAAAGCAAATAGAAGAGCAAAAAGCACAAAAGGAAGAATACGTTTTGAAACAAAAAGAAATTAGAGTTCAACAAAAAATTAAAGAAGCGGAAGCGGAAAAACAGGCTAAAATTTTAGAAGGGGAAGGCGTTGCTGAGTACAACAAGCTTATCCAACAGGAGATTTCAGATAAAGTTTTGGAGTACAAGCGACTGGAAAACAACCGTATTGCAATTAATAAATGGAACGGAATTTATCCGGCAACTTATTTTGGTGGAGAAAATTCAGCTATCCCATTGATTAATCTGCAACCTTAGGCTCAGTAACAAAATAACTTAAACAATCCAAAATAATGCTCACGCCATATAGAATTTTAAAAAAGTCTCAACATATCCCGATATGTTTCGATTTTTTGAAATCCTATCTGACGCAAACCTTATATGCCTTGTCCAAGTTATTTTATTACTGAGCCTTAGCGATTTGGGGAAAAATCCATTGGGATTGAGTATAGAAATTTCTAATGTAATATTTTTGACATATTATTTTTTCTCGTTAAAAAGGAACTCTAAGTAAAAAAAAGTAAACAGAAACAAACAACGAAATTTAAAAAACAAAACAATGCTTCGCTTGGAGTGGTTCTTTTTGTATTTCTAATATGCTCCTATGAGACAAATTGTACGTTTATTTTTAATATTTGGGGTTTTATTGATAATCACAGTTAAGATTGTGGGAGCTAATTCCGCTAGTTTTATTGACATAGGTGTATATAAAAATTTTCCTGAACGTTCTTATTTTGCGGATAAAGAAGTTTTTATACGGCCATCAACCCCATCAGACCTGCAGAACAGTGAGTTTCGAGGAATTATTGGGACGGGGAAGTCTGTTTTTCCCGGATCTTCCAAATCTCGCCTAAAAAATATAGAGATAGCGGCAAAGCGGTTCAATGGTGTTATTGTTCCGAAGGGTAAAGTTTTTTCTTTTAATGAAATTCTTAAATCCGTGCATCCTAAGTATGGTTATGTGAAAGATGCAGTTATAAATGGCGGGCGGATTGTCTATGAACAGGGAGGCGGTATTTGCCAGCTCTCTACTACAATCTTTCGGGCGGCGTTGAGTGCCGGGTTAGAGATGGTGGCACAAAAGAGCCACTCTATAGCAGTGCCTTATTATATGCCGTATGGATTGGAGTCGGCGATTTATATGCCATATCTGGATTTGCAGTTCCGAAATAATACTCCAGGAGATATTCTCATTCAGACGATGATTCGAGGGGAGGCCCTTTATGTGGTATTTTTGGGAATTTCGGATGGGAGGAAGGTGTCCATGAAAGGTCCTTTTTATAATAAATTTGGAAAGACTCCTGAGGATTTAGAGCCTTATGATACTGGTGATTCTTATGCCAAAGGATATGATTATCAACGTTTTTCTGTGCAATGGTTATGGACAGTGGAGTATCCGGCGAAAAGAGTGAAGCAAGTTTTGACGTCTTATTATACTCCGTCGTCTTAATAATTATAGTATAATACTTCATAGCTTTCGTTCAGGCGGCAAAGTTCCATTTTGATGTGATGTGTTGAGAAGTAAACTGATAAAAATATAA
>CAYVJW010000174.1:0-2406 GCA_964451885.1 uncultured Candidatus Peribacteria bacterium
ATTAAAAAAGTCGTTTTTGTAAAAGATTATGAGTTTGCCAATGCTGATCCCGAGTATGATTATAACGCCATTGGAGCGCAAAAAAAACTTTTTTATCGGAGTGGAGATACGTTGTATGCTAATGCTTCTGCTCTTAAAGTACGACAAAAACAGGTAGTTCTTGATAGATTGAAATATGCATTAAGGGATTTGGAAGTAGTCAGGGCAAAGAATTTTTTATCCCGGGAAACTACTCAGTCCCAACGCCGGGCGGAAAGAACCAGGGCATCGGGAGTAAAAGAAGCAGTATTAAGGGATTTACGTCCGAATAAATTGAAAGCACCGCAAAGAAACGTGGATAGACAAGGAAAAAAAGGAACCCTATATACGTATGAGATCAAAGATGTGTATGGGACGGCGATAGACAAAAGGGATACTGAGGGAAAGAGGTATGATAATTCGTATGGTATTTTTATTTCAGGGGACAAGAAACGAGTAGAAGTTATTTTGAAGCAGGACGGAAAGAAAGTGAAATCTTTATTGCTTTTAGGCGGAAAACCAGAAGAATACAGAGAAGCTTATGAAAAACTTCCGGAGCTGGTAAGGATGGTGGAGATGATGATGAAAACCGACAAGAAGTATAAAGATTCCGAATCATTAAAAATTTTATTAGCAAATCACAGGATTGCCGATCAGGTGAGAGATATTTCCGAACAGAAAGTAAGCAAAAAATTAAGAGGTTCCGCTGCCATAAAAAGATCATCGATACAAAGTATCGAAAATTTTAGTAATTCTAACGCAACAGCTTTGAATTTTGCTAAAGGAGGGGGTGTTACGATTTTAAATGAGTCGGGAAAGGGGATTACCAAATATGGAGTAAAAGGTTCAAAAATAAACATTGCGTTGTATGAAAGGTGGGGAATTGATGATAAAGTGACTTTTCATATCGAAGGAGACGGGAAAGGAAATCTTTCTTTGAAAGTAGATAAAGCGGATTATGATTTTGAAAAGAGATATCAAGTTGCATTTGTAGACGGGATAGTTCGGATAAAGAAAAGGGGGTAATGATGTTTTTTTATGCTACAGTCCCCTCTAATTCCCCATCCACGTCCTGCCACGCAAAATATATTGCATATGGATTATCCGGAACGTTTTTCCAGAATTTCTCGTTCAAAAGGTTATTAACATGCTTCTTCCGGGACTTAAAAGCGGGCAACATTGCTTTTTGGCGGATTAGATTTGCTTCTTCTAATTTTTGGACAACCAGCGGGGCTTTTGGGAATTGTGTGCATAAAGGGTCGGTACTTATCAGCTTAATGCATTCCGATTCCCGGTTGTTATCAAAGGCCGCTTTTGCATCTCGAGCCAAAATCTCTATTTTTGTACCTTGATTGAGGTGTTGGATTTCATCCAATATTTCTCCCAGCGCCGGCCACAGCTCTGATTGAAGAGGTGGATAATCATGCAATAAGTCGGCTTGTCGGAGATATTGTGGTGTATTTATAATGGTATTAAGCGCAGCGGGGAGATGATCAAGATACCATTTTTTTGCGGGAAGATGCAGGCCTCCCTGCAGATCGAATACAGGTCCTTCCCATCGTGAAAATTTAGAGCCGCTCCCTATCTTTTCGATTTGACTGTTTATGTGCATTAATAAAGTTAACTTCCAAATCTTCAAAGCCGACATAGCGTCTCCAAAAGTAGTAAAGCCCAGCTCCGCCCCTGTTGGATGTAATAAATCCTGTCTTTCGGCATTGGCAAAGGGAAAGAGGTTGTATAGAGTGCCCTTTCTTACAATAAAGCTCGGAACCTTTAATATTCCTTCAACTGTCGTGGAAAGTGAACGGAGCACTTTCTCAAGTCCATTCTCATCTTTCAGCATTTTTGCTAAATGCGGCGATACTTTCGTAAGATATGCAAAATAATCTTTTAAATATTTCGGATTTAGTTTTGGAAAATTTCGAGTATCAGCCCCTTCAATAGCATCCAACTTAATTTTTGAATCATTTCTTGATTCCAGACTAGCGAATATGATTTGAGGATTTGTTTCAATCCCGTCAGCCATAAATCGTGAAAATCCAAAACCTTCCTTATCCTGGTTTTTACTAAGTGCCCAGGTGGCCCTCAACTTCTCATCCGGAGTAATGTCTACATGAGTTTCAAGAGTAATTACGCTGGCATATAAGGGGATCTGTTGATACAACTCACGATGCTGTCGGTAGTACTGATCCGTATGAAAAAATCCCCCCGAAAAAAAATCTATACCGTTTATCCGTCTCCAAAAAACCTCGGTTGTTTTGTTGAGTATTATTTGTTCGAAATTTATTCGGCACTCCGTATCAGTTCTCGTGTTTGACTCTTTCTCAAATATTTTTTGTAACTATCCAGTACAAAAAAAGTCCAAAAAAGATTTGACAGGTTTTTGTG
>CAYVJW010000175.1:0-2396 GCA_964451885.1 uncultured Candidatus Peribacteria bacterium
AAATCTGCAACCACATAATTTATGTACTCAGAACCGTTATCTGAGTGGAAATTAAAAACTCTGTACGGACAGATTTGATGCATCAATGCGAGGACTTTTCTCATGTACTTCTCAGAGATTGAAGGAACACAGAAAACAAACTCAAATTGAGTTACTTCATCAACCATGTTTACGAAGTACATGGCTCATCCCTCTTTTTATTTGGAACCCTTTTCGGGTATCATTTTCGATTAGAATTGGATTTTGTTTCAGGTATCATTTTCGATTGGACAAGACTATAGCTTTCTTATATAAAAAATATTGACTACAATGCTACTATAAAATATGAAATGAGTGCAAAAAACCTCCCATTGGAAACAGTAAAAGAAGCAATTGTTGAAATCAGGTTTTCTTCGGTGAAATCTGGAGCGGAATTAGATTTATTGAAAAAGTTTGAAAAGGGTTATCCACAAATGGAAGAGCTTTTGCTTTTACAACAGGTTCCTAAAGCAATATTGAAGAAAGAGTTCAAATACAAGCCTTGGTACAAACGGACAAATAAAAGCTTTGTATTAAAAATTGGCAGTAATGTCATAAATGTAAGTAATGAAGTTGCTCATAATGACAAATATATCAGATGGGATGAAGGGTTTTTTCAGGAGATTGAGAAAACATTAAAGAGCCTAAAAGAAACAAAAGTGGTACAAAGATTTGAAAGAATTGGAATTCGGTATGTAGATTTTTTTGAGTTTAATGTTTTTGAGGAAACGAGCTTGTGTGTTGAGTGGAAAGAAGGAAAAGATTTCAGTAAAAATCTTACATTAGTAACTGATGTCCAAAATGAGGAGTTTACAAGTAGAATACAAATTTCCAATCAGGCTACTATGAAAAATGAGGAGGAAAAAAGAGGTTCATTGATTGATATCGACACCTTTTTAAATTTTAACAAAGAGGAAGAAAAATCCTTTTCTGAGATTAAAAGTCTTATTCAAAAAGGAAGGAATGTTATGCGAGAAAATTTTATTAATTTATTAAAACCTAGTTTTCGAGAGAAATATAATTTCAAATAAAAATGGGAGCAATTCCCCTAGGCAAACCATCTCTACAAAGTTCCTTCACCGGAACTGACAGTACTATGGAAAATGAAAGCAATAGGGACATTGACACTTCTAGTTTTTATATAAAAAGTTTTTCCGTGGGGGATTTATTTAAGTTAGGAGATTCTGGGACAGAAGTTGACGTTTCTTTTACCACCTCTAGTTATGAAAATGTAGAACTAGAAACTGCTATTGAAAAATCGAAATACATACTTGATCTAGAGAATAATTGGGATGAGGAAGACTCCTTTGGTTATGAAGAAGAAACTCTAAATAGGGCATATTCTTTCTTAAGACGGCATTTTGAAGAAGCAAATAGAGATTTCAGTACTAATACACTTGATATTCCTAATATCTATCATGGAAGAGATGGGGGAATTGATATACTTTGGGATAAGGAAAATCTTCGATTGCTCACACATGTACCAAAAGATGAGAATAGCGAAGTAACCTTGTACGGAGAAAAGGGAGCAACAAAATTTGAAACACGAATAAAGCACAATGTTATAAGTAAAGAACTACTGTTTTTTTTAACAACTAGTTGAAAATGGATTCTGAGTCGGAAAATGTGCCAGATGAAGACAAGATTTATAGAAGAATTATTCCAGCGAATTTTAAAGATGGAAAAATACTTCCAGTCGCTTTTAGTGAGAATAAAGGGGGAATGTCGACGGAGTGGGATCGATATTCTACGCCAGAAGAAACTCAAATTAGAGCTTTTTTGACTCAAGAAGCTGTAAAAAAAGATGGAAAGAAGCCTCGTAGTAATATTAGTAAAAAAATAGCTCAAAAAAACGGGGTGGTTCATTTTATTGCTAAGGATGTAAGAGACTTACAATTGGAAGTTGAACACACACATACAAAATATAATCCTGGGCACACTGATGTAAGAGGAATAGAAATTGCTCCAAATCCCGAGAAAATTAGGTACAAATTAATGATTCTTTCTAAATGGGAAATAAGAGTTTCGTGATGAGAGTATGCAATTATGTAGAAAATGTATCAAATTTAAGTATGGGGATGGTCTACGGAAAAAGGAAAAGTAAATATTGTAGAGTAGTATTTCTGAATTCTTATTTTTTGAGTCTACTAAAGGACTAATTCAAATATATTGAAAAACAATATCCCTAAAAAGACCCCAGTTTATTGAGCTGGTCATGATGGAATAGGTTGAGTTGATCAGGGGGGTCGTTGTTTCGATAAACATAGGTCTTGAGACTGTACTGCATAAACGAGATGAAGGAATCGATGTTGGGATACAGACTAGGGCTGTTTCATGCTAACAAAGCAAAATAAGATTAATTCATTTCGAGAAGAGAA
>CAYVJW010000176.1:0-2238 GCA_964451885.1 uncultured Candidatus Peribacteria bacterium
TTAAGTTTTATGTCAATCTGAAATTCTCTAGCGCTGTAAAAAAGGAATTACCCGACTTGACAGGCCAGTACCCTGTTAGTAATTTTTTGACCGATAAATTATAGATATGGAAATGAAAGATTTTAATTTAGTCTTGTGTTTTATAGCGGAAGAAAAAGGAAAGCAAGACCATGTAATACAACAGGTTACCCCTTGTTCGGAAGGTTATTATTATGATGACGTTCCTAAAGATTGGAAACCCCCTACAGAAGTGTATCAAGTTAAAATATCTGAATCCCAACTTACTGACATGGGGGGTTTTAGTAAGTTAGAGCTCCATGAGATTCTAAAGTCCCTAGAAAAGAAAGGAGCAATAAAAATAAACGGATTGTCATACCCTGATGAATTTCTTTATGGCGAAGGGATTTTAGAAGATTACAGCGAAGGTAATTATCTCCTTAAAATAGGAGATAACTTTAATCATGTTTTAGAATTCTATGGGAAAGAATCAGGACATACCTCTAGCTCGGATTTAAAAACAGAAAAAAAGACAAAAATAGAAGAAGTATTATCAGCAGATACTATAGAATCTGAAATATGGGACTTTATGGTATCCTTCCCAAAAGGAACAAAAAAAGAATGGGCAGATGTTTACGAACACCTTGTAGGAGAGGAAGCAAAAGACTGTAAGAGAGATTGGCGGAAAGTTAGAGACGGAATTTCAAGAATAAATGAAAAAACAGTAAGTGCAGGGTTCGGAGAAGTATTAAAGTATAAAACCAAGGAAGTAGAAAAATTAGTATAAATTAGAGAACAAAAACTCGGTTGAGTAGGTTGAGTCAAGTAAAGACAACCACTCACTCTTTATAATCCTTAGGCAAAACAGTTAAGGCTTTTTTGCCATACCTAAATTTTTATTGAAATGAAAAATTTTATAACCAGCAACGATACAGGACTTGCCGCTTCCATAGTGGCGGCAAGTGGTTTTCCTGTTGAGGCCATTAAAAAGAGAGAAGGAGGAAGAGTTTTCTTCTCCTTTCGAGAAAGCGAACAGGTACAGCAAATAATAAACAGATTTTGGGCAAAAACTCTGCAAGTAGACGCTCAAACACTTCTTTTAGAGTTTAAAACGCTCAAGCATAGAATAGCCGCTATCCAATAATGAAATTACCAAAAGAAGCAATCATTGAATTTCAAGAACTTTGCCAAAAAAAGTTCGGAATAGTCTTACCCCTTGATAAGGCAGAAATGGAAGCAAATGACTTATTAACTTTGATGGCCTTGCTCAAGGAAAAAATAATGTAATTTAATTCTCATTTTATAACTATGGATATTAAAGACCGACCCCAAAATGCGCGAGATACACCATTAAATGAAAGAGCAAATTTTGATAAGGGAGCATTTTTAGTTTCCCGTTCAATTTTTGAATCAGAGATATGGTTCAAACCTCCAGAATATATAAAAATCTGGCTTTACATTTTAGGAAAGGCAAATCACAGAGGTCGAAAATACAGTGGATACTATTGCGAAAGAGGGCAGTATTTTTGTAATTACAAAGAATTAGCCAACCAAATAGAATACAAAATCGGATACAGAAAAACAAAGAACCATGAAAGTCGCACGAAGCACCTCATGAAGTTCCTACGAAACACCCAAATGATTGACACAACGAAAGAACCAAGAGGAATTTTGATTACAGTGCTTAACTACGACAAATATCAAACATTAAAAAATTACGAACGAACCAACGAAGGAACTAATGAACGAACCAGTAATGAACTAAACGTGAACCAAGAGTGTCTATCCATTAACAAGAATTATAAGAATGAAAAGAACAACAAGAAAGAAAAGAAAAAGTTTTTAGATTTTGTTTTTTTATCGGATAAGGAAGAAGAAAAATTGAGAGAGTTAATGGGAAACTCGTTTGAAAGGTATGTAGAGGGTTTGAATAACCATATTGGTTCAACCGGGAAAAAATATGAAGGCCACTATCACACTCTCCTTAGTTGGTACAGGAAAGATAACCCTCTTGAACTTACAGACGAACAATTGAAGAAAATGACCTTTGAAGAGGGAAAAGAGTTTTGGAAAACCGCTACGGAAGATAGAAAACAGCGGCTTATGTCCAAAAACCCATTTTTATGTACTCAATTATTACAAAATGGATAAAGAAACTTTAGTTCGTTACGAACAATATTTTAAAAAATGAGTCCCCTTCGAAAAGTAAGAAAATCTACAAACACATTCTGCTAGAAATTC
>CAYVJW010000177.1:0-2211 GCA_964451885.1 uncultured Candidatus Peribacteria bacterium
ATTACTCTTTCTTTGAGAAAAAAATACTTTTTGAACAGGTTTTCCATCACCATTTTTCCCAAATATAATTTTTCCATCATTAATTCTAGATATCACCTCTTCCTTATTAAATACCCAGTATCTTCCTTCTGGTGGATAATGAATTTCTCCAGTTTTTTTATTTTCAATACCAAAATGAGGACCTTTATGATTAGCTGATAGATCCGAAACAGTCCAAATCCCCCTAGAATCATTATCTGGATTTGAATAGTTTCTCTTTATATACTCTTGAGACAAGGGGAATCCAAGAAGTAAGTCATCTTCAATCGATTTAGCGTAAGCAAGTATATAGTCGTGAACTGGAGGAATGTCTCCCATATTGTTACCATTTGTTTTTTTCTTCCAAACAATTGATCCCACAAAATTCTCCTCCCCAAAAATCTCATCCATCATAGCCCTCAAATTCTTCAATTCATTGTCATCTATACTCACAAAAATCACTCCATCCTGCCTTAATAAATTCCTCGCTAGAAATAGCCGAGGGTACATCATATTCATCCAGTTGCTGTGGAAATGTCCACAGTCCTTTGTGTTCTGTTTGTATAGGTTTGCGTTCACCACATTCCCATCCTCATCAACCGCTCCTATTGCGATTAGTTCCTCTTTTTTTGTTCGAGAGAATTTATCGTTATAAATAAAATCATTCCCTGTGTTGTAAGGAGGGTCGATGTATATCATATTTACCTTCCCGTAATAGCTCTTCTGTAAAGTTTTGAGCACCTGCAAGTTGTCTCCTTCGATGAAGATATTTTCCGTATCATCAAATTTTACAGACTTCTCTTTGCACGGTTTCAATGTGTTCGTAGTAGTCTCCTGTATTTTCTTGAAACATTCACTCTTACCAGCCCAAGAAAGCCCATATCGTTCATCATCTGCTACCACCTCTTCTCCAAGAGTTGCTTTTAGCTTTTTGAAATCAATCTTTCCTTCTGCAAATACCTCAGGCATGTCTTTTTTTAGCTTTTCCAATAGCTCTGCTTGAGGATTATGTGTGTTACCGTTCATTTGGGTTATTTGCATAGGTATAAGTTTAGTCGCTAAGATTGAAAATCTAATCAAATCTTATTACTTTGGAAAATAATCTTCAACTCCAACGGTAAGTTTGTATCCTCAAGATTCCAATACAAAACGTTTCAGACGGGGTTACAAACCCCGTCCGGCGTTAAAGTTTGAAAAAATAGTTTTTGTAAATTAAGTATCATTCAAAGGATGCTTAACAATCTGTTCCTGCAAATGAGCAGTAGTAGCAGAAAGATAAATCGTTGTGGTTTTAATATCCGAATGCCCCAACATCTTGGAAAGGGCGAATAAATCACAGCCTCCTTCTAACATTAGAGTAGCAAAGGTGTGACGGAGTATGTGAGGATAGAAATAAATTCCACTTTTATCTCTTAATCTTTTTACGAGCCTTTTTATAACGGCTTCCCCCATTTGATTATCTCGTGGCATGGAGGTGAAGAAGGCGGGACAACATTTATTGAGCCTTTTTCGGTCTTTCAGATAATCTTTTAATATTTCAATAAGCTTTTTATTTAGCGGAATTATTCGGTCTTTATTTCCTTTTCCATTTTGCACGAAGAGGGTTTTATTTTCTAATACTACATCTGTCATTTTTAAGCTCCGAAGTTCTTCACAGCGAAGTCCAGTAAATAAAAAAGTTGCTATGATCGCCACAGCTCTACTTCGTTCAAATTTGTAAGCAAAAGGGAAATTTTTTGTCCAATCTAAGAGAGTTAGGGCATCTTCCCTGGTTAAATGTTTAGGAAGCTGTTTGGGGAGTTTCGGTTTCGGGATATTTTTAGCCGGATTAGTATCTATGAGTTCTTCTTTTACGCACCAATCTAGGAAGAGGGACATAGCTTTTAACCGTCCTTTTATAGTATTGGCAGCCCAATTTTTTTCTAATTTTCCTGTAAGTATCCAGTTTTCTATAGTAGACCGAGTAATATCTTCGATGTTTTCTAAGCGGGTGTGCCTAAGATAGCTCTTAATGGCATCTTTAAACCACCGAATAGATTGCTTAGTATTTCCTTTAAAAACAAAGGAATATTCGCAAAACCGTTGGTGTAGATTTAAAATTTTATGCATAGTCCATGGCCTACTGTCTTTGACAGTAGGTCATCGAATGTCTCCAAAATGGAGTTATCCCTTTGCTGGAGCCACCTATCGGAT
>CAYVJW010000178.1:0-2174 GCA_964451885.1 uncultured Candidatus Peribacteria bacterium
TTGCCAATTTAACAATATCTTTACGACAGAATGTCAAATTGCGGGAGCAGCTGTGATAGAGGTGAAATTTTTACATTTTTTTCTGAAGCTAATACAGGATTTTCGAATCTTGTAATAGATGTATTTGAGTCATGGAGAATTGGTGAAAACGAAGCAGATGCAGAAATTCTGGACAGTGTCTTAGGAAAAAATAAGCGAACTCTACAGAAAATACAGCAAGAATTACTGAAAAAAAATATTACGATAAATTTAGCTGATATTCGGACTACGGTTAATATCTACGAAAATATGGGAGTTTTTGAAACTCGAGATGACGGAACTTACCCAAAAAATAAATTGTTTGCTCATTGGTTTTTAGAAAAACGTACTCCTTCTCAAGTTGGAGCAGTTATAGATGTTACTGAAGATGTCCCAAGGGAAGAAGATGAAGCAATTTTACAGGGAATTTATAAAGAATATGAATTATGGTTAAGAGATATGCCTCGATTGGCTTTGATTACACGTTCGGAAGAACAGGGAGAAGAAGCTGATTCTACTTTGGAAAAAACTCTTCAGGCGAAACCTGAAGGAACAGTAATTTTAGAATTTAATGGGAATGAAATTGAAACAAGAGAGGATTTTGATGTAGCCCTCAAAAAACAAATGTCATCTCATTTTTCAAAAGAGGATGGAGAGGATATTTCGTTAAGGAATTTAAATAGATTATTGAATAATGATGAAGCCCATCCGGGAATTGTGATTGTATTTAAGAACATTACGAATGCGGGGAAATCTTGTGTAGAAAGTGGCTTGGGGGGGAATATTAGAGCTATTTTGGATGGAGGCAATCGAAGATTGAGTGCTGTTTTGATAACAGGTGGGGCAGATAAGAAGGGAACGTTACTAAATGATTTTCCTGGAGGAAGTTCATTGTATAATATTTTTCAAGATTTTGATATTCCATTTCGTTTAGATTCTGCAAAAAGAGAGCAAGAAGAAGGCGATACAACTTCAACTGCTCATTCATCTATTCTTCATCCCATAAGAGGTGTGGAACCCGTTTCTACACAAATCGAAGAAAGACCTGACAGATTTATGAGAGAATTTTCTCTTCCTGAATCACAAGAAACAAAGTCTTTGCTTGCTGCAATCGAGCAATTCTTAAGTTCGGATATGATGGGAGCATCTAATCTTAGGCAAGCATTTGAATCAAATGAAAGAACCATAACAGCTGGATTCGAAGGAAGTGATTTGATGGAAATGAACAGATTAAATGGTGGAAGTGTTAGCTTTTGCTCTGCTCTGCAGGCACATTTTCAACAAAATAATATTACAGCTAAATGGTGTCGAAATGAAAATTCCGAGCGGATTGAGCATGCTTATCTCAGTATAACTATTGATGAAGAGGAAATTATTATCGACCCTACGATTGGACAATTTTTAGTTGGAGCAAATTACATTTTTGTAGGAACTCGTTCTGAACTAAAAAAATTAGTCCTAAACGCTGATGCAGAAATATACAATGCTTCAGAAAACACGCTTATAGATGATAGAGAAAAAGCACTCCAAAAAATTTGGGGAGAAGAAAATATCCGATTAAGTGATTATCATTCAACATAAAACATCCGAAAATCATGATAGATTTATTTCGTGAATAGAGAGTATTATCTAGGGTTGTATGTGAAAATAATATTTCAACATAAATAAAGTATTAATTTCTCCCATACTTCATAACCCCCTCTCGCCCTTTCTGAAATTCCTCCAAATCCCCCCTCAAAAACATCTTCCCGAAGGAAGTTTGTTTAGGAGAAATTTTATATTTCTTCACAAGCACAAACAATTCAAAATACACCCGACAAAAATCGAACTTTCTTAATCAGCTCTATGACTGACAAAAGTACTAAAGTAAAAGAAAAACAGAAGAAAATAAGGCAATTTTTTACATGGTTCGAACTTTTGCCATATCCCATGACTATGAGGAAAAACGACGCTTCGGCGTCGCAAATTCCTATTTGGTACAGCCGATGTAAATAAAATACAACGAATTGTGCATGGAATTCGCTCCAAACCTTTTGTATTGGACAATCTTCAACTGGAACTTGAGAAAGTAATATCAATAATGACTGAACCACAGCCACCTGTATTAACCGAAAAACGATAAGTACGTCATGAGTCACAAGAAAACCAGGCCTGTT
>CAYVJW010000179.1:0-2157 GCA_964451885.1 uncultured Candidatus Peribacteria bacterium
GAATTTCTAGCAGAATGTGTTTGTAGATTTTCTTACTTTTCGAAGGGGACTCATGATTCTAATAGAAAAATAGGAACAAATGAAACATACCCCACTGACATTTAATGAACCAAAAATATGGGGAAATCGCTTTGAGGAACTTTTCAAAAAAGTACAAAAAACAGTGAAGTGTCCAGACTGCGGAGAATTCTTTATCCCGGAAAGGAGAAAGCCTTATGTGCTTTTGCAATGTCAAAATGAGAGGTGTGAGAATTATCTGATGGGGGAAAACAGCGAGCGAAAAGAGCTGATACATGGGGTATATGCTCGGAAATCTACAGAGGATGTGAATAAACAGGTGCAGTCTATCCCTGCTCAATTAAAAAAACTAAATGAAGGAATAGAACAGGAGGCATTAAAAGTGGCTGTCATAATTGTTGAGGAAGGATCTGCTCATCATCCAGGGAGAGAAGGGTTTGGTGAGTTGATGCGAATTTTGGAACTTCGGAAAATAATAAATGCAGTATTGTGTTGGAGAGCCAGTCGTTTGGCTCGAAATATGATCGATGGGGGATCAATTTGCCATGCCGTACAAACTGGAGATTTGAGACAAATTAGAACCTTGAAAGAGGTTTTTGATGAAAATACTGATATGGCGTATCTCTCAGCTCAATTTGGACAATCTACTCAGCAGAGTCGTACGCTCTCTGTAGATGTAAAAGAAGGGATGGTTACCTCGTTGGAGGCAGGATTTTATCCTGGATTTCCTCCTATTGGATATCGTAAGGGGACGGAAGAAGAAAAAAAGAAATACGGAAAATCGGTTAAATTTCCGGATGCAAATTTTCCATTCGCTAGGGAAGCTCTCTCGCTTTATGATGAGGGGAATCACTCTTTGAGAAGTCTTACAAAGCATATGCAGACAAGAGGTATGACTACTCAGTTCAATCGCCCAATCAACAAGACTTCAATGGAGAGAATTTTGAGAAATGCTTTTTACTTTGGTGAGATTCACTGGAAGGACAAGCATACCGGTGAAATTAAGATTTATCAGGGAAAACATAAACCTGCAATCGATAAAGCCACTTATTTAAGAATTCAATCCCGTTTAGACGGAAGAATGAGAAAAATGGGGCGTAGACATCATTATATTTATTCAAAGCGCGTGAAATGCAGTTGCGGAAGATTCCTTATTCCTGCTCAACATAAAAGACATATTTATCTGGAGTGCCATAATTTTGGGCAGTGTAATATGCAATTTCAGGAAGGAGAGAAACTTAAACGAAGCGTGAGGCAAGATATTCTAGAACAATCAGTCGTGAGCGAAATGGAATTCATAGGCTTGAATGCCAAAGTTTTTGAAACCATGAAGGCTCATATTTTGAAAGAACGAGAGTCGGAGGTACAAACAGAGGAAGATCAAGCGGGAGAACTGAGGAAAAAGATTGGAGAAATTGAAGAACAAATTAAGAATCTAGGGAGAAAACTGGCAAGAGATATTATCTCCGATGAGGTATACATTGAGCTAAAGGAGGAGTTTGAAATGCAAAAAATAAAGCTAGAAAAAGAAATGAGTTGTACACAAAACTCTCATCTTGCTGATACATTATTGGAGGTGACTTGGATGTTCAATGAAATCGGAAAATCTGTAAAAGACGTCTTTTCAACGCTTCCTTCTGAGCTACGGCAAAGATGTGTGGAACTTTTCTTTGGAGGCATGGAAATCCGCAACAGTAAGCTGTTAATCGACTATAGCCCAACTGCTTTTGAGCTGGTCAATGAGGAGGGCGAAATTAGGAGGGTTGAACCACAAAAAAGCCAGTGTCAGAGCGAGGTACTGGCTCATTTTGAGTCAAAATGTGTATCTGGTGCACGAGAGAGGACTTGAACCTCCACGAGAATACATTCTCACAAGGCCCTCAACCTTGCGCGTCTACCAATTCCGCCACTCGTGCGTGCGTCGAAGACGACTCTCCATGTCTTCGTCCCTCCTTCGTCGGGACTTCGCTTATTTCGTCGTCTTCTCCTCTCGAATTTTCATCTTTAGGGATAAAAATTCGGGTTTAGAAGAACAAAAAAGTATTAGGATTGTATAGTTGGAGTATTTTTTGTCAAACTTGGTGAGCATGATTGTCCGGTTTAAATTTTGGCCGAAGGTCAAATAAAAAACGGAAAGCC
>CAYVJW010000180.1:0-2157 GCA_964451885.1 uncultured Candidatus Peribacteria bacterium
GGCTTTCCGTTTTTTATTTGACCTTCGGCCAAAATTTAAACCGGACAATCATGACCTATCACTATTTGAGATGTACAAAGAGAAAGAAAAAATGCTCCCAGAAATGCATTCGACGTGAGGAATTAGAAGCTCAAATTGATGAAATTCTTGATTCTATCGAAATACCGGAAGATTTTGTTAAATGGGCAATTAAACAGCTAGAAAAAGAGAGCAAAACGGACACAAATGCTTTTGCGGCTAAACGAACGCAATTAAAAAAGGAATATGAATCAAACGAGGTAATGAGCGAAAATCTTGTTGATAAATTAATGAGAAATGTGATTACGGAGGAGTTGTATCAAGCCACGGTAAAACGATATGAGGAAAAACAGAGACAAATTGAAAAATCACTTAAAAAGTATGGCCGAATGAAAGTCGATTGGTTAAAAAAATTAGAGGAAGATTTTAGTTTTGCTAGTACGGCTCGAAAAAGATTCGCTGAGGGCGACATAAATACCAAAAGAGAGGTGTTTTTTAAATTAGGTTCGAACTTTTCGCTTAAGGATGGAAAACTCTTTATAGAGTTGAGAAAACCCTATTTCGCTATTCAAAAATCCAAGAAGGAGGTACAACCCATTTTTTCAAGGTTCGAACTTTCAGCAGACCGCATGACTATGAGGAAAAACGACGCTTCAACGTCGCAAATTCCTATTTGGTACACCCTACCGGACAGATTACGAACAATTTATAAATTTCTGAACGGATATCAGGAGAAAATTCAGGTTATTTATGCATGAGTAATTTTATTGTATTTTGCTACAAAATCGATATGTTAGGATCAAATACACTGCATGAATCATGAACTCATAATATTCGATTTGGATGGGACGATTACCAATCCTAAAAAAGGAATCATCAATTCCGTAGTTTACGCTCTAAAAAAATTAGGGATTGAAAAAAAGTTTGGGGACATTCCCATTCAATTCATTGGTCCTCCACTGCACGAATCCTTTCAGATCCATTTTGGTTTTAATGAAAATCAGGCTTGGAAAGCAGTTGAATATTATCGAGAAAGATATGCTACCAAAGGCATTGAAGAAACAAAACTCTTTGAGGGTTTTGATCAACTTTTACAATCGCTAAAACAGCGTGGAGTGTTATTAGCAGTGGGAACATCAAAACCTGCTGTTTTTGCCGAAAAGGTTCTGAAAAAGTGCGGCATCTCAAAATATTTTGATCTCATCGTAGGAGCAGAACTGGATGGAAGGAGATCCGATAAATCAGAAATTATTCAGACGATACTTGAAAAATTTTCAGGGGTAAATCGAAGAAATGTGATTATGATCGGAGATCGTAAGTATGACGTAATTGGAGCTCAAAAAAATCAGATTGATACTGTTGGAGTTACTTTTGGGTACGGATCTGTGCGGGAGCTGAGAGAAGCAGGATCCACTTATGTCATTGATTCAATCCAAGGGCTTTCGACCTTTTTTAAAGAAAAAGGTGTTTTTGATGATTGGAATCGGCAAAAAAAGGAACTTCAGACAAAAACCTCCGAACTTTACATCAATCCGAGGGAGATTTGGTTTACTGAGATGGGAAAAAACGTTGGCTTTGAACAAGATGGAAAAAAGGAATTTAAACGACCGGTTTTGGTGATAAAGAAAGTGGGAAATTTATTTTTTACAGTAGCATTAACGAGTAATGGAAAAACTAATAGTCGTTTCTATCACAAATTTAAAACCGCTTCATTTAACGAGAATAATCAAACACACAAAGAAAGTTCTTATGCCATATTATCTCAAGTAAAGGTAGTGGATAAAAAACGCTTTACCGAAAAGATGGGGAGCATAAAAAGGAATGAGTTTGAAACCATAAAACAAAAACTCAAAGCATTGTTACTCTGAGTTCTCTTTATGCCCCCGCTCATCACGGGGGGATCCCGAAGGACATTTGTAAATACATTCTAATACAGATGTTTACAAAATGCAAATTTTTGTTCAATAAAAAAAGCTCAAGCCTGTTTATTTTTCTTAAAAGATGTGGGATTGCTATAATATATAGATAAAATTTGAATTTTATCTATATATTATTAGCAATCCCTAATATTAATATCACATTAAACATGAGTGTCCGGTTTAAATTTTCATGAGAAGTAAAGTTTTTATCGGTCAAAAA
>CAYVJW010000181.1:0-2152 GCA_964451885.1 uncultured Candidatus Peribacteria bacterium
TCAGAATTTCTAGCAGAATGTGTTTGTAGATTTTCTTACTTTTCGAAGGGGACTCGACATTAGCTCTTCTATCTACAGGAACCATATTTGGTTCTTTATTAACAATTGGTGTTAAACATTTTTTAGACAAAACTCGATTGAAGGAAGAGCGAGCTAGTCAGCTACAAAAAGAAATCTATTTTAACTCACAAAAACAAGCCGAATACATATGGGAGGCAATTTGTAAAAACAGAACATACATCGATGAGTACAATTTTGTGCTTGAGAAACCGGATGAATTTCCAATTAGAAGAGAATTGTCACGAAAGAAATTTTCTGAAGAAGCTATCGATAAACACTTTGGTGACAAAAAAGAAAAATTTGTTAGAAAAATTGCAATTTATTTTCCAGATTTGATTAAGCCTTATGGTGCTTATTGTGATTCAATTTTTGAAGTTAATCGTTCCTTTTTTGAGCTTTTGAAATTGGGGCAAGATATTGATGAAAAAGAACAGGCTATTAAGGCGATAAAAGCGATTGCTCATTTTAGAAAGGTAGATGGAAATCTTGTAATAAAATTGTCTAAAGAATTAGAAAATATTAAATCTAAAATAATCTAATAATTCCCCCCCATCTTGTTAAAAAATTTTTATAAGCCGTAAAGAAGTCTTGTGTTAGCAGTTAATACAGGTTTGACCGTTCCCAAGATGTCACAAAAGTCATTCACATAAAACTGAACGATTTTTTGAGTTCGATAAAAACGAGTCGTTTGCATATGCCTTCTATTATTTTCAAAATCCCATCTGAGAGGTGCACCAACGTTAGCTTCTGTATAAAATATGTATTCGAGTTCGGGCTTAGCTCATACAGAGACAGGTTCCCCCGCTCTCTGTCTGTGTACTTAAAAGGAAAACAACTTGACATTCCCATTGTTTGTAATATACTAATTATAAGTTTTAATTTCTAAAAACCATAGTTATGAATTTCCTTTATCAATCTCACTTCTCCCAAAACGCAAATACAAAGTTCATTTTTTTTGATAAAAAAATTGATGATGAAAGGCGTAGTATTGACAGTATGCTTCCGAAACCTGAAGCACCACAAGAACCTCTTGATTTTTCTAACTTTGAAGAGACATTTGATAAAATTCTTGATGTAATGTCTCAGAACCAAGATGAAGATGAAAAATATAGAGAAACATTAGCTTTAGCTAAAGATGTTGACTTAGCCGTCTTGTGTCAATATTTATCTCGATATGAAAACAATCCTACTATTAAGGAAAACACCAAAAATCGAGTTCAAAAAATTAAAGAATTTTTAAAACGTGATGGACTTTCTATATTAAGAGTAAAACTTGAAGAGTTAGGGTTCGAGTTTGAAAAATTCACTTGTCGTGCTGGTCATGATAAACCAGATAAAGTTATTGAAGCTAAGGATATAAAAAAATATGGACTTCCTCCCTTGGAAGCCTGGACAAATGATTATATCTTTGTAAGCGAGCAGGGAGGTGAAATATGTATTAGAAAATACGGCCATATCAATCCAGCTGATAATCACTATTCTATTTATTCTTCAGATGGTAATACGAATATATCAAAAGTCCCAACTGAAAATCTCTCGCTGGGACAGGTTGTAACTTCTTTGGAAAATTCCATTCAGACAAGTCAATAAGGCCTAACCATTGAAAGATTATTTTTGCTTCATATTTAATTAAAAATGTTGTTGTTAAAATCCAATGACATTTTTTTCATTTTATAATTTCTTTCACCTGCTCATAAAATTCTCGGCATGGCTATTTTTTAAACTGAAAAAACCTTTGTGGACTTATTGCTATATTTCATAGAGTGCTTTGTTGTGACCCGATAACTTCGGTTTTTCTCTTCCAAAAATATTACATAATTCCTTCACATAAAACTGCACCAACTGCTTTGTCTTCTCAAACCGAATCGTTTGCAAATGCTTTCTGTTATGTTCAAAATCCCATCTGCGAGGTGCACCACCAATTACATTTGAAACGTCTGAGGACTCTTTTTTTGTTGCTCTGACAGGCTTTTGTAGTTCTATTACCCATGTCAGGTAAGAGGAACTTTTCAGGATTGAACCTAAATACCACTCGTACTCCTGACTTCCTACTAAAAAAGCCAGCAAGGCTTATTCCTACTGACTCGTCAAA
>CAYVJW010000182.1:0-2134 GCA_964451885.1 uncultured Candidatus Peribacteria bacterium
AGTCCGGTTCTTAGAAGGCTGGAGCTCAGCAATGGGCTCTGGCTATTCGGCCGAAAAAGAAGATTGATTCTTTTTGGTTTTTAATGATAATTTTTATAATGAATAATCTGGGGAAACAATTATTAATCAAAGGAATTTAAAATAATATAGAAGTAAAGATGTTCTAAAAACCCAAAATTTAATCCCTCAAGATTGAATTTTGAAAGGAGAAGGTTACGGAGTACTGGAAGTCAATTTCTGTAAGAAATTTACTGGAAGTACGTAGTCACCTTCGACGCAGGCGCGTAGTTTAATGGTAGAACAGGGGCCTCCAAAGCCTCTAGTGTGGGTTCGATTCCTACCGCGCCTGCCAAACGGAAACCCTGCGTTTTAAATTAGTACTTAGCCCTTTCTGTGAACGCATTACTTCGGGTTCGATCCGAATGTCTGCAAGTTCTTCCAGTTCTTTGAAGAGCAGGTATTGTTTTCCTATATCCAAACTGAGTTTCTGGTTTTCTAACTTAAAGTTCGATCCAGTTTTTGAGAAGATATGTTTCTTTTCCTTAATAGTGCCTTCTTTAAACCGCTTTGTAATGCCCAGAACAAAGTCTAAAGTGTCCTCCGCTTCCTTTACCCAATCTTGATTACTTTGGTCACTTCCATCCAGAAACCTCTTCGCTTTCTCTTTTTCTACCTCAGCCTCCTTTTTTGCTATAAGAAACTCCTCTTTGGTTATTTCTCCTTCGGCTCGCATTTTGATGAGCCTCTTGAAAGAATCATCTGCTTTGTTGTATCGGTTCAAAAATATCTGGTTCTCATTCTTCTTCTTACTAAATTCTTCTTCGTTCATGTATTTGAGCCATTTTAAAGACCATTGTTCAAACTTTGGGTTAATCTCAATTTTTGAGAGGATTGTCTCAAACTGTGCTTCAAGTTTTTCGGCTCGTACACACTTCTCATTACATTTCTGATCTTTATTTAATTTCTTCTTGGTACATCTGTAGTATTTGTACCAATGTCCTTTGGCAATATCTGACTTCTTTATCTTGTATCTACAAGAACATTGTTTTGGATTCTTGGCTGTTTGCGGTTTTTTGCACTTCGGACACCAGTATTTCACCTTTTCCTCTGCGGTAATACCACTATCGCAACATCCGCATTTAATATAACCAGTAAGTGGGAACTCGTAACTGGATTCTCCTTTCCTTCCTTCTCTCTGTAGTATTTCCTGTACTTTCTCAAACTCTCTTTGTGTAACCATTGGCTCGTGCTCCCCCCACCCTATGTTATCTCCTGATTTAACCTTTCCGTAGTAAAACGGATTAGTAAACACTCGGTGTAATGAAGAAATGGAAATTGGAACACCTCCAATCTTTTTTTTCCTGACAGTTTTAACGGATTTTAAATCCACTTTTCGCTTGTTTTAGCCAAAAAATAGCCTCCTTTTTTTTATTTCGTGCCTAGAACCTACCCCCTCATCAAATAAATTTACTCATTTTTCTATCAAAGTAAAATGAATTATCAGCAAAGTCGTTCCTAGAAAAACAGATTATTTTCGAGTTGTCGGCATCAGTTAGCCAAAACAGCGTTTAAAACCCGTTTTAAAATTCCAGTCTTTATCTGCAATCTTACATATTTCCGAGACTGAGTAATTTTCAGTCAGACACAAATCCCACATTTTCCGTACATGGTGAAACCTATCAGGGTCTGAATAGACTGTTTTATCAACTTTGTTGTTTAAATAACCGTGTGAAGCGACTCCACACACCCCTCCTTTGTTAATTTTAGTTTTGTTGCCTCGTTTTACATTTTTGGATAGGTCGAGAGAAAATTGATTTGCCATTCCCATTTCCACAGTAAGAGAAAGCATATTGTCATTGGGCATAAAGCAAGAGTATCTGGTTTGAATAACTTTGAGTATATTACTTTGAAGTAAGTGAATTATTTGCCCTCCCTCAATCATATTTCTTGCGATCCTGTCAGCTTTCCAGGTCAGAATGGCATCAATCTCCTGATTTTTGATTGTTTCCATTAGCAGTATAAAGCTATCTCTATTGCCAGGCTTATGTGCTGATCCTTCGTCTTGAAATATCCGCACTACATTTAACCCAAGTTCGACACCCAAGACCTAAAAAAAGGCCATTTTTGGCCTTTT
>CAYVJW010000183.1:0-2081 GCA_964451885.1 uncultured Candidatus Peribacteria bacterium
TGGAATGCGGTTAAGCACAAAATTGTCGATTATCCGAAAAAGTGGGTATATTCAACGGATTTTAGAGCCGATTTTGGCTAACTACTGAGTAATATCTTATTTTTTTGTCAAAATCCTAGGAACGACTTTTTACACAAAAAGATTGACATCCTTTTTTCGATAACTATGATGTAGTTAATTCATAGAGAACGACTACAATGTTTATTGCTCGCAACACCCGCAAAAAGAACGGCAAAGAATACGTCTACACCTATTTGGCAGAAAGTCGTTGGGACAAGAAGACCGGAAAATCAAAAAAAGTCATGTTGGCAAATATCTCCAAGTTACCAGCAAGAACAATAACCACTCTTGAAAACTCCCTCAAAGAAAATAGCGACACTATTTCGTTGTCAAGCATTGTTGTAGAACAAAGCATCGACTACGGACACTGTTTCGTGATTTTAGAAATAATGAAACGCCTAAAAATAAAACAAGCCATAGAATCCGGACTTGGAGCAGATGAAAAAGCCCAAAGCAAATATGCCCTACTTATTATTCTCAGAAAGATCGTAACCAGAGGGAGCAAGCTGGGAATTGTAAATTGGATAAAAAGAAATGAAGCCATAGGACTAGCTTTGGGGTTCACGAAAAAAGAAATCAAATCACTTACGGAATATGACCTTTATGCGACTCAATCTGACATAAATAACGTACAAGACACGATTCAACAGAAATGGAAAATCTACAACAAGAAACGTTTGGACACGATATTCCTGTACGACATCACCAGCTTTTATTTTGAAGGCACTCAAAATGAGTTAGCATGTTTTGGTTACAATCGAAACAAAAAGCAGGGCAAGCAAATAATCACCGTAGGACTCATAACTGACAAGGATGGATTTCCGATAAAAATAGAAGTATTCAAGGGGAATACCAAAGACGAAAAAACAGTACAAGAGCAACTTCAGTCGATTCGAAAAGAATTTGGAGCGAAAGATATAATCCTAGTTGGAGACAGAGGCATGAGGATTCGATGTAATCTAGCAGAGATGGAGAAGTTAGAAAAAGGGAGTAGTGAAGGGATTAGTTATATCAGCGGATTAACGACACCCGAGATGCGAACACTAGAAGCAGAAGGCGTTATCCAGATGGGCTTATTTGATAAAGAATTAGTAGAAGTAAAGAAGGGTGAAAAACGATACGTTCTCTGTGTAAATCCAACATTAGAGCAAGAGAAAAAAGCAACACGGCAAGACAAGAGACAAAAATTCGAGTTAGAGCTTTTATCCGTACAACAGTCTTTTAATAAAAAGAAGACTCAGTGCGAAAAAAACAGAGAAAGACTGGCTAATGGGAATAAGAACAAAAAACTAAAAGTTGAATTAACGAAGGAGGAAATAAAAGCGTGGGAATACAGACTCACAAAGGCCCAAAAAAAATATCAAATGCAGAAAGTGTATACAGTGACGATAAACGGAGACAAGGGAGACGAATCTTTTAAATCGGAATATGATGCGCAGGCCTATGAAGAACTAACAAAGTTTGATGGAAAGTATGTTTTTGAAACAACCGTAAAAGAAGACTTATTAAGCAAGGAGGAAGTACGAGGTACATATAAACAATTACAGGAAGTGGAACATGCTTTTCGAGATATGAAAACATCTCGATTAAATATTCGCCCAATTTTTCATAGAAAAGAGGAAACCACTCGATCACATGCGTTCTTGGGGATGTTTTCATACGCGGTGATTCGAGAAATGGAAAACGACTTATGGCCGTGGCTCAAAGAACAAAAGAAGACCAAGACCAATAAAATCAGTTTTGATGATGCTATGGAAGAACTAAAAATGGTGAGACTTTGCGTGCTATCCTTCGGAAACAGTAAACATCAGGAAATCAGAATTACAAAACTCAACGACAACCAAAATAAGATATTATCTCTTCTCAATGTTAATGAAAAAATTCTAGTCAGGACGATCTAGGGACAAATTTTAAAAAATTACTCCAATTTTTGACTAAGGAATGCGATTTGAGATTGGAAAACCCGATTCAAGTTATTCTCCAGAGGAATCGAAGGATAACAAATTGGAGAGGCTTGAAGA
>CAYVJW010000184.1:0-2031 GCA_964451885.1 uncultured Candidatus Peribacteria bacterium
CAAAAATTTATAGGCCTTATTTATCCGCTTTTAGGTCATTGCGGGAATTGCTGCCTCTATCATGACTTTTTAATAAATCTAATCGTTCGTATTGAGCCATGCTATTTATCAGCCCTTTGATAAGATAAGGGTATCCCCCAGTGGCTTCATTCAAAACGTCGGTAAAAACTCGAGTTGGAGCTACTAACTTTCCTAATACTTTTGCTAACAACACACAAACCATTTCACGAGTATCTGAATTTGTTAAAAGAGGAACATCCAATGCCTGAAGAATATTTCCAAAGTCTGAACCATAAATAGGCTTTGTTCTTACTTCTAGTCGAGAACCAGAGGAAACAGCTAAAGATAATTTTAAATCTCTATCCTGTTCTAATGCTCGCAATTTTGAAAAGAAATTTCCTGCTTCTTCCTCTCGTTCTCCCGTAGTGGCTTTACTCATCTCATCAAGAAGGAACGTAATATGTATATTTCTTTGTGCTAAATTTCTAAGCAAATCTTTTAAAGATGAAAAACGACCGAAATTACTTAATTCTACGTGTTGTTGTTTTAAAGTTGTTTCGATTTGACGTTCTGCCTCTGAAACGACAAATCCTTCTAATGTTTCCTCCGTATCAAGTCCTTGCATACTTAAATATACTGGGACTCTTGCTTCTGCATGCTTGGAAAGACTTGAAACTAAATTGTAATCTAAACATTCTTGTGCACCTCTCAAAACACTCGTTTTCCCAGACCTTCTTAAACCATAAACATGATGAGAGGCTTCAGAGGAAGCAATACGGTTCACGGATTCTCTTACTCGTTGTCCAAATATCTTTTTGGTTGAGAGCAATGCTACCCCGTAATCAAATTGATCCATTATCGCTTGAGGATTCTCCTCTAAAGTACTTAAATCATCATTCCCAAGCTCTCTTATGCTTTCTTCAGCTCTTAACTGTGGAAATAACAGTGTTGGGTTTTTCTGGGAAGATGGTGCTTTCGGCTTATTTTGATTGAATCTTCCTTCGGGAAGAAGAGAAAGCTTTTTCTCGAAACTATAATTAGCTTTTGTCATGTGAAAATCTTTAATTCAGTATCATGTATATCCAAAAATCCAGAAAAGTCAAGTCAAAACAAAAAAGAAAATTGTCAAAAGCTCGTTTTACTCCTTAGTAACTTAGTTTTTCTGCCTGTAATTCCAAAATATAATCCTCCAAAAAAGTTCGAATAACGTTCAATAAGGGGTACCAATCGGAACGTTCACTACATTTCACTATAGCATCGAAGGGTTTATGTAGCTCGTAGTGAAGCTTATCGCCTTCGAGCAAAAGGTTCGAAAGTACAAAATTGATTAACTGTCTCTTTTGCTCTACTTTCGAACTTTGGAATATTTCGTAGGCTCGTGAGCTAAGATTGAGCAAGTACTGAACTGTGATACTGAACTTTTCATCTGCATCGTCTAATTGAGCCAACTGCAACTTCAAATCTTCTTTGTCTTGTTTGAGCTTGTACGCTTTTTTGTCATACTCATCCTGCGTAATACTATCGGCTATTCGTAAGTCCAAGAGATTTGCCTGTTTTCGGCCAATCCCATCTGATTTTTTTCGGATTTCATCAACCATATTGTCCTTGAAGTTAACTTTGGCTTCGTGAGTGGCTTTCAAACGGCCTTTTAGGTCTTCCAGAATATCAGCAGGAATGACTATCTTTTTGAAGATAGCCTCAACCTGTTTCAAAACGACCTCTTCTTTCACGACCTTCGAAGCAGGACTGTCTTCGTATTTCGGACTGTAGTAGTAGATGTACTTTTCTTTTTTTATATCGCCTAACATGAGCCTTCCTGTGGCTTTATTCTTGAGTATTCCCTTGAAGATGAACTCTTTTGCATTGTATTTGAAGGGCTTTTTATGATAGCCCTCTCGCACTTCTTGGCATTTTTTGAATGTCCACTCGTCAATCAGATTTGGGTATTTATGCGGATATTCCTTGCTGTTGATAGTCAGCAATTCCCGCAATTTCATAAAAGTGCATAAACAAGGGAATTAAATTTTTTGT
>CAYVJW010000185.1:0-1998 GCA_964451885.1 uncultured Candidatus Peribacteria bacterium
TTAAGTTTTATGTCAATCTGAAATTCTCTAGCGCTGTAAAAAAGGAATTACCCAGCAAGAAAAGGGCATTTTTGATGAGATAAGACTTTAAATTGACTCCTTCTTCAGAGTATATACGATGAAGGAAGAAAGATTTTGATTTTTATTCCTATGTATCTTTTTTTTGACACGGAAACCACCGGACTCCCTCGCAACTGGCGCGCACCGGTCAGCGATGTAGATAACTGGCCTCGGATGATCCAGATAGCCTGGCAGGAGTACGATGAGAATGGAAACAATCTCACGAAATCAGAATACATTATTCGCCCGGAAGGATTCTCGATCCCTGCTGACGCTGCAGCAGTCCATGGGATTAGCACAGAGCGGGCGCTGGAGGAGGGGCATTATTTGGAAGAAGTATTGAATGATTTTGTAAATGCTTTGAATCAAACACAAACGTTAGTAGCGCACAATATGAGTTTTGATGAAAAAATCGTAGGTGCGGAATTGATTCGTTCGGGAGTGGATAGCCGCCTTTTTGAACTTCCAAAAATCTGTACCAAAGACGCCTCTACGGATTTTTGTGCCCTTCCGGGACCCTATGGATACAAATGGCCCAAGCTTTCAGAATTACATATTAAACTGTTTGGGAAAGATTTTGAGGAAGCACATGATGCGGCCGTGGATGTGGAGGCGTGTGCGCGGTGTTTTTTTGAATTAAAAAAATTGGGACTGTTACCAAATACATAGATATTAAGGGCTTTAGAAAAAACAAGTGATAGAGTCTAATAAATCAATCCCTTAATTCTTGAATCTTTTTTGAGCTATCTCATACACTTCAGATCTTTTTCCGATAGCTGTCACATAAATCATAATCTCTTTCTCTTCGATTCGAAACACTATCCGATATTTTCCTACTCGAAGCGAACGAAAACCAAATAAAGACCTTCGCAAGGGTATTTCCCATTTTGATGTGATAGGTTGATAAGTATGATGATTCAGTATTAAAATAAAGAATTATGTTTGAATCATTAAAAAGGGTCTTTCGTTCAGAAAAAGAAATGTTAGGGGGAAAAAAATAAGTATGTAGGAATATTTGATTCCCAAGAATTTACAGGGATTTTTTGAAGTAGAAGGAATTCGAGAAAAAAAGCAGGAATACAACCTCAAATTATTGGAGAAAAAGGATCAAATGCCCGAAGCAGCAAAAGGCAGGGAAGGTATCGTACTAAATGGATATATAAATCGAGTAGAATATTTAACATTTCCGAACTTTGGACTTCCTATATCCAGGCCTACAGCCCCCGTTGGAAAGATCCAGCGACAGGAGAGGAATTTACCAACGAATATGACTTCCATCCACCCGGCATGAAAACCTGTCACGCATTTGCGGCTTTTTTAAAAGAAGCTCCTAGAGGAGAAATTGATGGGTTATTCCGCGATTGGAAAAGTGTTCGATATATCAGGAAAGAAGGTTTGCAGGTGGTACCGCGAGACGCTTAGTGGGTTTACCGACAAAGTCACCCAAATTGAACTACATGCTTTTGATACGGTCGATATAAATCAGATCGACAGAATAACCGGGAAAATAAAAACTGTTTTTGTGCCAATCTTTAACCCACTTCACTTAGGAGCGAACATGGGTGTTGATGATAAGAATATCCATGGAGAGGGGGACACCATTATCTACAACAAAGATACAAATAAGATCTTTCTCATGATAATGACGAGGAAGGCTAAGATCATTTGTGACATATTATCCAAATTGCCATTGCGAATAAGGCTTCGTGTAAAAACAATCTCGAAAGATATGGCAAACAATTATGATTATATAGCGAGAACCATGTTCCCACATGCCAAAAGAATTGCAGACAAATTTCATGTACTGTGTCTGGCTTTTGAGGCGTTGCAGGCTATACGTGTAAGACTAAGGTGGTCTTAAATGTCAAGACAATTTTTATAGAGAATTAACCCAAGTTCGACACCCAAGACCTAAAAAAAGGCCATTTTTGGCCTTTT
>CAYVJW010000186.1:0-1996 GCA_964451885.1 uncultured Candidatus Peribacteria bacterium
TTTTTGACTTTTTTTGAGGTGAAAATTACGGACAGACGATTTAGGTCACACCCTGCCGGACAGCATTTGCTGCATCTTTTCAAGACCCTTTTGTACATTCTCGGCAAGGGTGACCAGGACCAGGATATCCTGTCCGGACATTTTGTTCCGTCCAGTCGGTTGCATTCGCGGTTTGATCATTCTCACCATGTTCTCCAGTTGGCGATAAAACATGAGATCGCTCTGCTCAATCCGAAACCCGAGTTGATTGAACATCGCGCGGGTATTTGTCGCGCCAAACAGCTTTAACAGGGTCTCATTGGTAAGTATTTTCCGGACCTCGTCGATGGCGGAAAGAAGGCTCACGATTTTGTACCCCCCCTCTCCAGCCGTCATTTGGTTGAGATGGTTGACCAGCTCTTCGATGGGGGCATCGATGAGTTCCATATCCACTTCGATTCGGGAATCACTTCCCAGATTTTGGGCCATGAAATAGGCCTCTTGCGAGGCAAACTGTTGTTTGACGACAGCCATGTCGTTACAGAAAGACTGCATGGACTGGCAGTATGACGTAGCCATTTCACTGGCCCCCTGGACGGCCTGATACATGTATAGTTGGTTTAGGTCATCTCCTCCCATGATGGCGGCAACCAGATCGGCCGTCATCTCATTGAAACGAACCAACTGTCGTTTCACCATTACGACATCCACCGGCATGAGGGTTTCTGCGCTTTCGATTTCGCGTTGCACGACCTTTAGGATTTTGTCCGGAACATCAAAGATTCTATAGCTTACGGGAACAACTGCCTGGCCCAAGGCCAAACCGATTTCCGTTCCTCCATGAAATTCCGATGTTGCGGTCAACGTCTGAATGTTTGGGATGTTAACGGTCAATACGCCGGATTTGCCATCGGCAGATTGTCCCGCCTGGACGATCTGCACTTCCGGGGCATTCGTTTGCTCAATGACGTCGGTGGTTTTAGTGCTGTTTGATGATTCGGCCATGGTTCTGCTCCTTTGGTTGGTTACTTCGGTTTGGGTGGTTTAATAGTGATAACCGGTTGTTTGCTCCAGACCGGGTGGTTCTCGGTTCGTTTTCGGAGGAAGTATCCTGTGGGATTGTTTTTGGCTTTTTTGCTTCCGTATTCCGGTTGCAGCCGGCAGTTTCCAAGATTACATCCGCAATGTTTTCGCCTCCTCTATCAACAATCGTAATGTCAAAGAACACAAACAAAGCCTACTTTATGTAGTATTTGTTTTTTTGGATCTTCGTTCTTCGAGTTACATATTTCATAATCGAGGAATGAAAAGATCTGAGTAATTATGAGTAAGGTTATTCTTTTTGTAATTTTTTTAAAAGAACTTTTAATAAAAGCCTTTATTTTAGAGGCTTTTCGTGGATTTTTTCTGGTAACAAATTATTGTTATCATTTTTAAAAAGTATTGACATCTTCATCAAAATACATAATTTATAATATATATTTTTGCATGCAAACAGATTTAGATTCTCATTCCACAATAGAACGCCTTCCGAAAAGAAGTACCCTTTTGATAGAGAGAACAAATATTGAATATGCAAATTCAGATCCATCCAGTTTTTATGATATTCTAAGTCTTATCTCCAATTTCTATTCTTCAGAAGTCACAAAGGCTGTTGATTTTTTAATCCAAAAAGAAGATTTGGATAGCATTTATAGAATGCTAATTTTTATTCGAGAAGCATTAATTAATTACTGTCGAGATCCTTTTGCTCAGATTTTGTTTGAAGAACCTTTTCGTTCAAACTTTTTATATCGAATATCAGACTTGGTATTGCATCACCCGTTTGAGGGTTTAATTGGGATTTTGGCCAGAGATATACATGATATTGTAGAAAACGTTCTTCATGGAGATATTGAGAATATTGAGTTACCTGAAGAAGCTTCTTCAGAATACCGAACCGCAATAAAAATTAAATTTGCTGCAAATCCATTCCAAATTAAATATACAAAAGCTCGTATGGAAATGATGCTCTTAA
>CAYVJW010000187.1:0-1965 GCA_964451885.1 uncultured Candidatus Peribacteria bacterium
ATCAACAACAAAATTCAGAGATTTTTGATCAATAACCATGGCACCAGAGATTCCGATTTCTTGTTTTTTCGATTAAAAAAAATTTTGGCCTAGCACCCACTTTTGGGAATTACCCATATTATACCTTAAAAATTTGATTTTTTACTGATTTTTCATAGAATCGGCAAGAGAATAGTAAGTACGAATTATGGAGATGAAGTTGGATCTCAATAAACTGAAAATTTATCATTTTAGATAAATTTTCGAGAGGAAGGATTTCGGAATACTGGAGCCAATTTGTGTAACAAATTTGCGGAAGTATGGAGACAATCCTGACGACCGGGCGCTTAGCTCAGCTGGCTAGAGCATCTCGTTTACACCGAGGAGGCCGAGGGTTCGAGTCCCCCAGCGCCCACCAGTAACTTGTTTTCCAGAAGTTGATGCAGCCTTAGTGGCTTTGCTATCGGCTTTTTGGGTTCTACCCTTATTATTATCTATTGCGAACTTGGTTGGGTTGAACCTGAAATATATTTCCACTCGAACATCCCATCTCGTATCTTCTTTGCCTTTGTGCCTAAACATCTCAATACGATCTATAAATAACTCACACAGAGTTCTTTTTTGTTCTGGTGTAAGATTTTCAAGTCTGTATTTAACCTGCTCGGAAGCTGATTTAAGTTTCTCTACTTCAATATCTACTGAACTTATAAGAGCCAGCTCATCCTCAATCTCTTGGATTTTCCCTTCAAGTCGCACTATCTCCTGATCTTTGGCGGTTAATCTATCTTGAAGCATATCCTCATCAAAAGATCCTTTCTCATAAGCGGTTAAAATCCTGTGTTTTTCGATTGTATCGAGATTTATTTTCTTCTCTTTTAGCTTATCCAACTCGTTTGTTAGTAGCTGAACTTTGTTCGGATCTGCATATTCCTTCGATAGATAACACTTGATAAACACTTCAGGGCTTTTCATAGCATCCATGATCTTCCCCCATACAAACTCTTCAAGCTGTTTGCCTGGAACTTCAAAAACAGAGACTTGTTCTCTTTCCTTTGTTTTGAACTGCTTTCGTCTATAACTGTGTCCTCCTTTTGATCTCCTTACTCCACTAAATTTCTTGGGAGGATTAAGTGTCATGTCATACATTTTTCCACTTAAAAGGTACTTAGCTCCCGCATTTCGCCCTCCTGTGCGATTACTTCTTGCAATCTGTGCTTGTTTAAAAGTTATATCAGAAATACATGGTGGGATTTTAACAATTGTCCATTGATCTTCTGGCAAGACATTTCCATCATCGTCTTTACGATTTGCTACAAACTCACCTCTGTATATTTCATTGCTTATAAGAGTATCAATCATTCTTTCTGTCCAAGTGCCGATTCTCTTCTTAGCTTTTGAGAATTGTCCTCGCAGGACTTCTGCGTTGTTTAACCTTGCTGCTATTTGCCTAAACCCAAGATTATCATAAATATACCAACCAAATATCTGTTCTACGCATTTCTTTTCTTCAGGAATAACTTCAAGCTTTTTCCCTTTCCCATTTGGGTTAGAAACAGGTTTATAGCCATATGGGATTGATGTTCCTGTAAAGTTCCCCATCTCCGCTGAGGTAATTTTTCCCATTGTGGTTCTGCCTTTGATAAGTTCTCTCTCAAACTGTGCAATCGCACCAAATATTTGAAAGATCAACTTTCCAATCGGTCCTCGAAAGTCGATATTCTCTTGTACAGAAATAAAGCTGACTTGGCATTTCTCAAAGTCTTCAAAAATCGTAAGGAGATGTTTGAGTGAACGAGACAGGCGATCAATCTTCCAGACCAAAACAGCATCAAATTTTTTTTCTCTAACATTTCTCAGTAGCTCTTGCAGTTTCGGTCTATTGAGATCACTTCCTGTATGTGTATCAGAAAAAATCCACTCTTTCTTAGTTTTAAACTTGAGTCCACTCCGAAAAGTACAAGGGAACTCTAAAAAAAGAGCAAGAAA
>CAYVJW010000188.1:0-1883 GCA_964451885.1 uncultured Candidatus Peribacteria bacterium
ATATTTTTATCAGTTTACTTCTCAACACATCACATCAAAATGGAACTTTGCCGCCCAAAATTCCAGGGCAGTGAATAATATTTGTATTCGGATGTAAAAACAGATAACATCATGACAAAATAAAAAGTCATGAAAATAGAAGATATAGGAATAAATCCACGAGGTAGTTGGCTAAAAAAGCATTCAAACCAAAATTATTTTCCTTGTAGTTTTTCAGAACAGATGAAAGTATTTTTATGGCTAATTTACGAGCAAATTCGTCTGATTCTCCAATCATCGTAACACTATGTGCCGCTCCAATTCGCCCATATTCTTCCTTTTTACTGTCTAATAAATATTTTTCCAAAAATGGTAGAGCTTCCTCTCCAATAAGAGCATAAACATGCGGCAACTCTTCCAAAATCCAATCATCATCAAATTCCTCGATCCAATCAAACGTTCGAAGAAGAGGTTCGGCTGCTTCCCCAGCTTTTAACGGGTTTTAAACGCTGTTTTGGCTAACTGATGCCGACAACTCGAAAATAATCTGTTTTTCTAGGAACGACTTTGCTGATAATTCATTTTACTTTGATAGAAAAATGAGTAAATTTATTTGATGAGGGGGTAGGTTCTAGGCACGAAATAAAAAAAAGGAGGCTATTTTTTGGCTAAAACAAGCGAAAAGTGGATTTAAAATCCGTTTTAACTGTCCCAAAGTCCTCCAAGCATGGATGTGTGCCCAACCACTATTAAGTTCTTCCTCTAGAAAGTACATTTCCTCATCTAACGCTACAGCTATAAGCTCTGGAATATGCTTTTTTTCTAGCCCAAATTTTTGGGGATAATCTATCCAATCTCTATCTCTTGCATGCTCCTCTCCTAGATCAATTAATTGTGATATTTCTTCTGAAAAATCAGGTTTTTTCATAACGCAAGAATATCCCATTCGAGAAATTTTGGAAGTCTTCATTTAATCATGAGAAATATCGTATTCCATAGGCCTCTCCACAATCGTTTTGCCCTTTTCATCAAGCACCTTTTCAGGAAGTAAATATTTTTTCACCCTCCCCTTTGTTAGTCGATAACTTGAAGTATTACGACGTAAATCGCGAGCAACTTCATGTCTTTTGGGAGGAGTAGCCACCAAAATAGATTTTTTTGGGAATTTCGTCTTCACATCTCTAATAGCTGGAACTAAATCACTATCACTACTGATAATGATAGCTCGATCATAAACATCTTCAAAAGCATCTGATAAAATACGTAATGCAATATTTACATCTGTTTCCTTTTCCTCATGATCAACCCACTCAGTTTCACAGGCCTTACAAACCTTATTCCTAGATTTAAAGTGTCCCATTACAGGAGTGACTCCAAAAAATTCTAAAGCCTTTACGTATTTTCTATGTCGAGCGTAAGCCTCCGGCTTCCAAGTGGCATAGGCAGAAAAATAATAAACTACTACAAGTTCTTCATCCTCTTTTATTAAAGATTTGGCTAAATCCCAAAGATTTAACCACTTCAAATGTGATTCATTTAGATTATCAATAGAATGATAAAGACTAAATCCATCAATATAACAGGCAACTTTTTTCTTTTTCATAGGAATTGTAATATATAAAACAAAGGTCGCTTCTGCAAGAGGAGCGACCTTACTACTAGGACGTACCTAGTAGGGGGATAGCTTCATCCTACAGCAGATTGGACAAAAAATCAACTAATTTCTACATATTCAAAAGAAGGAGTACTTTCACCAACACTAAAAAACTCTAAAAAATTAGTTCTGATTTCCTCCAACTTGGACAGCCAACTGAACACATCTGAACCAAAAGTCCTACTTTTGTCCGGAAGCGATTAATCAGTACACACTTAGCAGAATCGGCTTAAAGACCGTATATTATGCA
>CAYVJW010000189.1:0-1844 GCA_964451885.1 uncultured Candidatus Peribacteria bacterium
TTAACTGAATCTCATTTTCACACAGAATTTGTGTCTGTATCTTTCGTTTATTTGATACATCGCAACGATTGATAAAACGCTATACTATGGAAGCTTCAACTGGAGGAAATTGAGCAACCCATACCGGAATCATCACATTCAATGCTTTGAAAAAATGCGCGATGTGTTTTTGAAATCTTTAACAGGAATATACGAGATCGTCTATTTATTTATCAGCCGTCAAACTTTTCGCCCGCCACCCGCTTCTTTTTTACTCCGCCATTTCAAATTTCGGATATACTGCAAAAATTTCTGAAAATATAAATACTTGACATCTTTGATGAGAAAATAGACAAGATCTGGGGTGGTGAAAATCAATCTATTTTGACTTAATAATTTTGCCTAAAAATGTTCCATAACATTATCAGGTTTGGTAGTATTTCCATGATCGATATGGAAAAAAAGTAGAAAAAGATAGACTTTTTCCGAAAAGTTAAGTATGGATAAAATTTTCAACTTCATTTTTAGGAGATTTGAGCCATGCTTGACGATACCAAAAAAAATAATGATAAAATTTACAAAAGCCCCATAAAAAAATTGGTAACATTTTTTGAAAGAAGTCGTGACAAATGGAAAGCCAAATATCTTGATGCCAAATATAAAATAAAATTGCTTCAAAATAAAGTTCGGTATTTAGAGAAGCGGAAAAGCGAACTTAATATGAAAGTGAAAGAACTTGAAAAAGAACTTGAACAATATAAAATAAAAAAAAAGACTTAACAAATGAACTTGTTACGAAGAGCTTTGAAATTAAGCCGAGGTTTCACAAATATTCAATAGGCCACATTCATCTGTTTATATTATTATTTGTTTCAGGTTGCACAAGCTTAAGAGGAACAAGTCGAATATTCAATATCTTTTCATCTTTTTTTGGATTAGATCAACTGTGTCCATCGTGGTATAGCTGTCGACTTTGGTTGCTTCGTCTAGGCTACTACAAGCTTATGCGCAAAAAGGAAAAAGCAGACGACTGGATATGGATAATTGATCATACTGTTCAGTTGGGGGATGAAAAATGTTTGGTTGTTTTAGGAATTCGACAAAGTTTGTTGCCACCGGGTGAGCTATACTTAAACTATGAAGACGTTGAACCAATTGCTTTGTTACCGGTAAAACATTCCAACGGCGAAATTGTTTACCAACAGCTAGCTCAAACCATAGAAAAAACAGGATTACCAAGGGAAATCATTGGGGATCATGGCTCAGATATAAAATCAGGTATTGAAAGATTTTGTAGCGAGCATGATCGTACATGTTTTATATATGATATTACCCACAAAGTTGCCTCAATACTAAAACGCGAGCTCAAAAATGATCAGGATTGGTTGGATTTTGTTCAACATGCGTCTAAAATGAGCAAGAGGGTTCAGCAAACAGAACTTGCAGCATTAGCTCCACCAAATCAAAGAAGTAAAGCGCGATATATGAATGTGGACAAGCTCGTTGAATGGGGTCAAAATAAACTTTGCTACCTTGACATGCTGCAGGTTAAAAATGATGATCTATTTGATATCGAGAAAGTTAATGAGAAATTGGGATGGTTAATCGAGTATCGTGATCATCTTACAGAATGGAATGATCTCATTATGGTGGTTAAAGCAGTTGAAAATTATATAAAATTTGTCGGAATATACCGAAATTGTCATATTGACATAGAGGATGATCTGACCGCCTATTTGAATTCAGATAGAGTAAGGAAAGTGGGTGAAGAACTTCTTTCATTTGTGGAACAACAATCGCTAAATGCAAGAGGGGTGCGTACAGAACTGACCAATTATCAATTCCCGGTGCAAATTAAATCAATA
>CAYVJW010000190.1:0-1838 GCA_964451885.1 uncultured Candidatus Peribacteria bacterium
GGAGCCATTTGTTAGATTTGGGGTTTGTTACCCCCTTTAAACCGCATGGAGAAGCGGTGTTTTGATGTTCGAGAATCGGAAATTTCGCTAAATCCAAAAACGAACGAATTTCCGGATGCAGATTCATTTTCAATACTCCACGACTGACTTCAACCTTTTTGAAGAAAAGTTCGAGACTCGCTCGGCGTTTCTCGGTGGAAAGTTTGGAAAAATCCTTCAGTGTAGAAAAAATATTAGAAAAATCTGATATGGTATCACACATGGCTCCATCGATATTTTTTTCCGTATTTTTTAGAGATTCGTACAAGCTATCCCTTTCTTCCTCTAATTCTGAACGGAATTCATTAAAATCTTCGTCCGTAATTTTTCCGTCCCAATATTTTGTTTTTATGTTTTTGATTCGATTACTTATGAGAGAAATCTGCTTCATTATGTGGTTTCTCTCATTTTTTTTATCATCTTCCGTGATTCTTATTATTTCGTGTATGTTTTCATGGAAATCATTAATAAATCGTGGGTGTATTTCGATTTTGGAGAAAAAATCCTCGAAAATTCCATCAAGAAATTCTTCTCTTACACACTTTCGTTTTTCGCCATTATCCAAAATATAAAATTCCTTGCTATAATCAGCATTTACACGGTAATAAACGTGTCCACGTTGCCTTTCTCCAACAATTCCAACACTTTTATATCTCACTAAATGATTGTAGGTGTAAAAATGCCGGTTTGAACCTTTTACTGCTTTCCCTGCTTTTCGAGCCTGAACACGATCGAATAAAGCTTTTGTAATAATGGGCTTATGAACACCTTTGAAAGTTCCAAGCTTTCCATGAGTAAAAACTCCGTAATAAAAACTTTCCGATAAAAGTGTTTCGATCGATCCTTTGCTCATTTTGTTACCTTTTGTATTTCTCATTCCTCTTTTGTGCATTTCTTTGGCTAAAGCTCGGTACGAATAAGCTCCTGTGTCATACAACTGAAAACACTGTTTCACCAGAGAAGCTTGTTCATTCGGAATTTGAATTTTTCTATTGCATCCTTCTATTTTCGTAAATGTGTATCCCACTTTTGGGCTTCCAAGATAGTATCCCTGTTCCAAAGAATGTTTCATCTTAGTACTTACCTCTTCCGAAAGATTCTCTGAAAAGAAAACGGCAGATATGCAGAACATTCGAAACATATACCTTCCATGTGATTTTGAAGTATCAAATTGCCCTTCGATTATTTGAATACGTTTTTTGTCGATATATTTTTCCAGCTTTGCAAAATCACGCATGTTTCTACTGGAACGATCGACTTTATGAAAAATAACTCCTTCTATTTCATCCTGGGCAAGATGATTCAACATTTCCTCAAATTCTTTTCGATTCGTATTCTTTTTGTAGCCACTTTTGGCTTCCTGATAAAATTTAATAATTTCATATCCTTTCCTATCTGCAAATTCCTGAATAATCTTTTTTTGAGTGGGAATTGAATTATCAACAGCTTCCTGTTCTTTCGTAGAAACACGAGCGTAAGCGAGATATTTTTTAGTCATTTATAAAATTATATTAGCCAAGTGCTTGATCATCATCGCTGATGTGGATTTTCCCACAGGCTGATTGCAGCCCAAGTCTCAGCCCCATTAGAAAATGGCGAATATGTTTATCGGTCGTTTTTTTTAGTGATTCACGCACATCTTCAAGCTCCAAATCAATTATTCGCTCGAATCTTCGTAGAGAATACCGTTTCCACTCTTCTTCAATGATAGAACTGAACCTTTCCAGACTTAGACAAGCTGTTTCATTTCTATCATCAGCATTTTTTCCCAAGAAGAGATAGACAATGCTTCCTTTTAA
>CAYVJW010000191.1:0-1833 GCA_964451885.1 uncultured Candidatus Peribacteria bacterium
CTGTCCGGGGAATGGAGTTACAAAAGACAGCGGGTGGTAGATTTTGGAGAAAAAGGAAAAAAAGAGAGCTACACGCCTATTGATTCATTTTTTGGGAGGAGGACTCGTGGCGCAGGACACGTAAGTCGTTCGCTCCATAAAGGGGTTCTTTCGAGTGTTTTGGAAAATAGTTACCGAAAAGTTGAGAAAATTAGTGGGAGCAAGATGAAGAAAGAAACAATAAGACAGAGGCTTATAGAGAAAGGGGAGATGGCTGGAAAGATGAACAAAACCACCAAGGAAAAAACGATTTTACGAGAAAAAGAGGCTCGTGATGCAGGAAGTGAAAGAGATACCTACAAAAAAAATCGAGGTGGACGGATCAGGAACGTTTTGGGAAGTTTGTTCAAGTGGAATCGTCGTGTACTTCGTCAGAAAAACTTCGCCATATTATAATATGACTCAGCTTCTCTTTCTCGTACACGAAAAAAAATCTCATCAAACTTGGTAACTTATTTCCTGTCAAGCCCCTTATCTTCGTGTTTTAGAAGTAAAAGAAGGGGGTAAGTTGGAGCAAAAAATAAGAACGTTGTTGTGGATGGGAATGCTGGATACAGCTATCACCAAGCTCGAAAAGATTCCTATTAAAGGAGAAGCAATCGAAAGAGAGCGTAAAAGAGCCTCTCGGAAAAGCTTACTCAAATATCTTGAGAACGCGTGAAGGGATCGTCAATTATCACGAAATGCAAATGCGGGGTTATTTGGTGGGAAGTGGATTTATCGAGAAACGAAATGATACTTTGGTTAAAAACCGCATGGTGAGACAGAAGCGTATGAGATGGAGCCGCACAGGAGGCGAAGCTATGATGCAAGTTCTCACGGCTCAGATGAATGGTCGGTTTGATGAACTTTTTGTCTGATTTTTTTTGTTCTTTGAAATCCCAAAAAAACAACAGACTCCGGTAGTAGGCGACTGATCACGAAAGTAGTGGATACCGTGCTAGTCACCCGCCCACGGATGACTACATTAGATCAGAGAAAGGAGTAATATCTACCCCCACATTACTACCATCCTCATAATAAAGTGCGCTGGAATATTGATAATCCTCAGGATTAACCGCTAGTTTCCAATGCTCCTGAAGCGGATTATTGTGGATATAATGAAACTTCACTTCAAATGTTTCATCCTTCGTAATACACAAATCATCAAATCTTTCCTGCCAAACCTGATAATCATGATGCGGCATATATTTTTCAGCAGAAGCTTGGAATGTATTGAGTAAATCAATTTCTCTATGCGTCATACACCATTGAATAATTTGTTTTGCAGAATATTCCTTCAGTCTGCCCATGAATTGAGAGATATTCCCTTTATTTCCTGTAGTGAGGAGAAGATGAACATGATTTGGCATGATAACAAAACTATGCAGTTTATAATTAAACTGTTGGCAATAAAATTTAAGATTATTCAGAAATATTTGAGCGAGAGGATGTTTCTGAAAAACATGAGCAAACCCGGGAACTGTGGTAGTGAGAAAATAAGTGACGTTTGCCCCGTAGGTAATGGTTGTTTTTCGTTTCATTTGCGAGTCTGTTTCGATCGAGAGTGATTAATCAGAACACGATTATTGGAATCGGCTTAATAACTGAAGATTATGCATAAAAACATTCCATCTGTCAGCCATCAAAATACAACGAAGTTGTAAAACAATTTCCAGTCTTTCAATGGACCAGAAAGTACTTGGAGATTTTAGTTTAAGATTTATAACTCTTCGGATAGCACTTTCAACAATTCCGCTTCCAATGGGTATGTTTTGTTCTTTGTATAGATGGTATTTCATCCGTTTTTTGTTT
>CAYVJW010000192.1:0-1797 GCA_964451885.1 uncultured Candidatus Peribacteria bacterium
AGTCCGGTTCTTAGAAGGCTGGAGCTCAGCAATGGGCTCTGGCTATTCGGCCCAATTCTCAAATAAAGAGTGTATAGTTTTTTCAGTAACATAAGTATAAAATTGCACCGTGAAAAAGAAAGAACCTACATTCAAATTCAAAGCAAAAGACATTCCCGCCTCCCCGGGATGCTATCTATTTTTCGGCAAAAAAGACCAGCTGCTCTACGTGGGAAAAGCAAAAAACCTGCGCAAACGCGTATCTTCTTACTTTCAAAAAAATAAAAAAACTCCCAAAACAAAAAAACTCATCGATTCCATCACCAAAATCGAAACCCGAATTGTAAATTCGGAAATGGAAGCACTCATCCTGGAAAACAACCTCATCAAGCAGTATCAACCGAAATTCAATATTCTCCTCCGGGACGATAAAAATTTCCTCTACCTCAAAGTAACAAACGAAAACTTTCCACGAATAGAAATCACCAGGCGAATAAAAAGAGACGGCAGTTTTTATTTCGGACCGAAAACATCCGCCCAAAAATTCAGAAAAACCATCCAATTCTGCCAAAAAGTATTCCAAATCCGCACCTGTCGCCTCGAAATAAAAGAAGAAGGTGTTATCTCTAACCCCGAAAACCGCCGAATCCCCTGCCTCGATTTCCACATAAAAAAATGTTCAGCCCCTTGTCTCAGAGAAATAACACAAACAGAGTACAAAAAAAACGTAGAGACAATGAAAAAGTTCCTCCGCGGAAATACAAAAGAAGTACTTCAAAGCCTACAGGAAAAAATGATGAAATTCGCCACAGAAAAGAACTTCGAAGCCGCTGTAAAAATACGAGATCTCATACAATCAATAGAAACATCAACCGAAAAACAAACAGTCCAATTTACAGACAGTACAGATCGGGACTTTTTAAATTTTGTTCGAGAAGAAAAATGTGCTTATTTCGTAAGAATTGCCTTTAGAAACGGAAAACTTCTCCATCAAAACGAAATCGAATTTTATATTGGAAATGATGGCTCCGACAGCGAAATCATAGAACAATTTTGCCTTCAGTTTTATGAAAAAATAGACGAACCTCCCCACGAAATTTTCATCCCCGAAAAAATCGACAAACCGGATAAAATCAGCCGTTACCTTTCCGAACAATTTTTCACAGGTTCAAAAATCGAAATCCTTGTTCCGCAAAAAGGCCCGAAAAAATCAGCCCTCGAAATAGCCAAAAAAAACGCAAAAAACTTTGCCGAAAAATCAAAATTAGAACAAATGTCGCAGGCCGAAAATTTTTCCAAAGCCCTCCCTCTCCTTGCTGAAGCTCTAAAGCTTTCGTCCCCCCCCTCCCGTATGGAATGCTACGATATTTCCCATTTAGGAGGCACCAACACTGTCGCTTCACAAGTGGTTTTTGTAGACGGAAAACCACAAAAATCAGAATATAAAAGATATAAAATCAAAAACCTCCCGGATGGAAAAATCGATGATTTTGCAGCAATGAACGAGGTTTTAAGCAGAAGATTCGCAAAAATAAATATCAAACAACGTGCGAGAAGGAGGGTGGACACAAAAACAAACATTCCAGATCTCATCATCATCGATGGAGGCAAAGGCCAGCTTTCTGCCGTCATGGCCGCCGTAAAAGATTTTAAATTCCCAAAAAAATTTATCCCCTGCACACAAATCATTGCCTTAGCCAAACAAGAAGAACAAATTTTCCGCCCCAAAGTAAAAGAACCTCTGGAACTACCTCACGACTCTCCCGCCCTGAAACTACTTCAACGCATACGAGATGAAGCCCATCGTATGCGTTGAAG
>CAYVJW010000193.1:0-1766 GCA_964451885.1 uncultured Candidatus Peribacteria bacterium
TTGAGCGAGGAAATAATATTCTTGAAAAATTTTTAAACAATATTTGATCCTTAATCATATCTCCATCGTAAAAATCAGAAACAGGAAAATTTAAATCATAGTCATTCCAGTTTATATTTCCATCTACTATTTCAATTTCCATCCAAAACACTCCGCACTTTGGCTGCGAGCTGGTCCGGATTAAATGGCTTTTTCAATAGCAGCCAGTCTTTATCAATAACGAACTTTTTCTGCAACTGAGCAACATTAGGTGCTGTCCCCACTTAGTTGTCGGGAATACGATATGTCAAGAGTTCTTCCATAGACCATTGGTGATCTGTAAGTTCAGCTGCCATTGCTGGAGTACGTTCTCCCTTGCCTTTGATCTTCAAAGAACAGTGTGAACGTACGAAATTGTAGTATGACATAACCAGAAAAACTTGTGCTTTCAAGTTCCTCTTGACTTTTGAGAACCCGTTTGTTCTTCGGGTTAAACGACGACTATGCTGCCTGAGATTAAGGTTGTTGCGTTCTACAAATGAAGTGTTAACGCTTTGTGACACTGGTGAATGTTCTAGGACTTTTATAATATCTTGTTCTTTGCCAAAAATAATTCGCTGTTCAACTTTGATCACTCGTCCATTTTCCCGTTCCTTGTGCACTGTAGCATACATAAAATTGGGGTCCAAACAAGGAATCGGTTTTCTTGGGCGTCCTCGTTTTCCTGTAGGCGGAACCGGAACCAAGGTAGAATGAAATTCTGCTAAAGCAGTTTTGTAATGTGGAAGCTCATCTGAAGTGAACAATGGTCGCGGTCCGGTCAGTTTCCCTAATAGTCCAAAAATAAATACGTTGGCTTCTTTTTCGGAACGTTTGCCAACTACTGCGTGGACCATTAATTTAGTAACTGGGTCAAAGGCTATCCAGACCCAAGCGTCACCCCATTCAGGATGCTCTTTTTCGGTCTTGCTTAGGGAAGACTCTTTTTTTTATAAAGGACCAAAGCTCATCTAACTGGCATTCCGTCAAATGTAAATCTTTGAGTAGGTCGTTTAAAACCTTTATACAATGCTGACGAGCCCGTTCTAATATTCGCTGAACCGTATCCTTGTTTACACTTTTGACACGGGCACAACCACGGATACTCATCCCTTCGGCTAGGCATAGGAGAATTTCAACGACGGTTTTTTCATCCAAATGCAAGCCTGAAAAAACTGTATCATGCCGTTCGGAAAATCGTTTATTACAAGTTTTGCACCGTAGAAGTTGAATATTATTTTTGCCGAAGGTAGTACTAGTCGCAATATTGCCCAGGCCTTTCAGGCCATAATCCGTACAATTGGAATTTGGACAAAAATGTTGAGAAAGATCAAGCTTCATTTTGTCCCCTTTCTATTGGTTAGTATATCTAAGTTAAATATACTAAATAAAAAGGAACAAAGCAAGATTAATTTAGCAATTAATTGGGGACACCACCTAATTTTGGAGGAGATGGGATATTTATATATCGTCTATCTAACGAGTTAGCCAGGCGAGGTCATAAAGTGGATGTCATTCATTGTAAAGATTCATACCTATTGTTAGAACCTAAAGGACCCAAAGGAGACTTTTCTAACCATTCGAATGTAACAATACATGGTTTCAAAAGTAGATTCGGATGCTTATCGCCTGCGTTGACTCACCAGACTGGTCATCCCTTTTTAAAAATGAAAAAGATAGAAGCTGTTTTAGAAAGTAAACAATTTGACGTTATTCATTATCATAATATATCACTTGTGGGCGGTCCC
>CAYVJW010000194.1:0-1745 GCA_964451885.1 uncultured Candidatus Peribacteria bacterium
GTTAAAAAATACCTATCAATTATACCATGCTTTCCACTTTTTCAGAAAAAGACCCAATTCTAATTTGATTTCTTAGTGCATTGTGCTATAATACAATAATTTAAAAATGACTTTTACAAAAATGAAAAAAGAATCAGATACAACTGACCCAAAAGAGGAACTATATGATCTCGTTAAAGACGATCGAGAGGTATCTCAGCATGCAAAAGAAATTAATTATTTAGAAGCTTTGTCCAGAAGTATTCTTCCGCATGTTTCTGAATGGCTTGTGAAACAAATAGAGCAAGGAGCTACAATAAAAGTTCCAGCACCTCATGCCACTAAAAAAGATTTAGAGGAGGCAAAGAGGGCTATAAGTAACCCACAAAAACTTCAAATACACTCAAATGGAGATATTATGGCTACTTATTCTATTGAAGGCTTGGAAGGCGAAATTCCTCGTTGGGTTGTATTGGATGGGAAAATAGTAAATGTAAGAGATGTAGAACTAAATTCAGTAGCATGTGAAATTTTAACAACATATGCAAAAGTAAGACAGACGATTGATTCGATGAATGATATTACTTGGAGTGCTCAAGATGGAAGCGTTGCGAATTATGATACTTATCTTGAACGAACTCGAGGGGAGATTAGTGATTTATTGAATCAATACTTTTCAAAATATGAGGATAGAACAAAAAATAAACCTGACTCTTTCACGGAAAATGAAGACTTATAAATTACATGTCGATTATGGGGAAGAAACAAATAAATTTTTGTATAGAGAAATTCTTCCAAAAGGACGAGAAGCAATATCGGAAAATATTGATCCACAAGCCTTAAGAAATGAGATTAAAAAATTACTGTCAGGAGAAATATATACTAAAAAAGCTGGAGCTAAATTGTATAAACTTGTAGAAAAAGGAATTTTAAAAGAAAAAACTAATTATGTTCTTCCTCCAGAAGGAACAAGTGAAGCAGATCGTGTAAAATTCCCCAACCATTTAAGTGAATTCACTACCCAAGACGGAGAATCCGTGGCTAGAATTTGGAATTATGAAGCACACCCTGAATATGGATCACACTCACAGAGAATTGAAATTTCTTATCCCACTCCAAAATTTTTAGCCTACAGAAAATCTCCTGAAGTATTAAGACAAGAAAAAGACCTTTATGCCCTTACTAAAAGGTTACAATTCGAATTACAAAGAATTGAAGGTCAAGATTCTGATGGAACTTATGTTTCAACAATGGATAATGATCTGGAACATCACACAGGAAAAAAAGGAGAAATTGCAAGGCTTAATTCAGATGGTTCATATTACCATTTATCTTCTTTGTATAAAAACACAGCAATTACAGTTCCACCCCAAAGATTTAATAACGAGCAAAGCATCACAATTGGCGACAAAATCATTTTTTTTGGGAAAGGAGAAGATGAAAAGATCGAATACTTTTATAACGTGAAAGGAATAGTTAAGACTAAAGAAGGAATAGTATATAACCAAAAAACAGATGCTGAAGGCTTTCATAGAGGAGGAGAAAAAGGCTCAACTGTTCCTTCTGAAAAATTACAGAAATATTGTGATATTATTGCTGGAACACTAAGAGAAATTGAACTTAGAGAGACTTGTAAAAGCTCTACATGGAGAGATTTATGTGTACTAAAGAAACGTGTTTCAGGGGAGGTCAAGTAATTTTGTGTAAACTGCAGGGCTGTTTCATGCTAAATAATTGAATTATATTTTTTAAGTAGTTTATCGATA
>CAYVJW010000195.1:0-1707 GCA_964451885.1 uncultured Candidatus Peribacteria bacterium
CCATAACCTAAGCGAACTGGCTAAAAGTCTTTGTAACGTCTCGAAATTGGCATTAACTGAAAAGCAGGAAAATGCTTTGGTTTACCTTTCGGAAACGATTATATGGGGTGGAAGATATCCTGCACCAGTGAGTCTTAAAACTAAAACAGATGATCCTCTAATGGCACTTACCGGAAATAAATCAAACGAAATACCAAAAATATTTAATAAAATTTACAGACTGAAAATTAAAGGGAAAAAAGGGCGAATTAGCTCGAAAAACTAACCACCATAATTAAAAGTCATACTGCATTTTGAATCCCTATTAATCTTTGAAGTGGTAAGAGTATTATTCGAAAAAATAGGATTCTAAGGCGATTTCCAGAAAAGAATATCCCACATATCTCAATATGACCCCGCTACACGTTCAGAACAGGACAAAAATCTTCTGAGCAGTCTGGGATATTCATTCTTGGAAATCGCCTAACAAGTCGTTTCAACGGATTTTTTCCTGCGCTCGTTCCTCACTACGGTAAAAAACCGCTGAACTTTAGGAGTTAGGCACTTTTAACGGTGAGAGAAAATCATAATGTCCAGATTGATAAAATGCATAGAATGTGGAAGAAAAATTAGTTCGAGTGTCGCCAAATGCCCCCATTGTAATAAAAATCCACATATAGAGCAATGTACTCTTTGTAAAGCACGAATGAAGAGTTCAGAAGCCAAAGAATTTGGAGATCTCCCTACTGCTAAAGAAAATCGAATAGTGGCTCACCCTGAGTGCATCACAGCTTGGCAAGAATCTATTTTATCTAAAAAATTCCGTTGTACTGTTTGCAAAAAGCAATTCCTATATCGTCAAGCACGTCAATACGTAACAAGATCTGGTTATTTCACTTGTTCCGAATGTGGAGAAAAAGTAAAAATAGTTCATTGTCATAATTGTGGTATCATGGTCTATCCAACAGATTGTGTACGTTACCACCATAAATGGAGTACTGGACCGGGGCCTGGAGCACACTATGAAGTTCATCGCGCTTGTTATGCCATGACTAAGCGTCGATTAGGGACAATGTGTTTTATTGCGACCGCTGTGTATGGTAAGGACTCTGAGACAGTCAGTATGCTTCAAACTTTTAGAGACCTATATTTGTCACAATTCTTACTTGGACGTATTTTTATAGATGTTTATGAACGAGTTTCTCCTTTTTTTGTATCAATGATAGGAAGATATTCGTCACTCCGTTCGTTGGTGCAATTTTTGATTAGACCAATTGTTTGGATTGTAGGAAACTATATGTCATACAAAGATTTTGACTGAACGGAAAATGAATATGCTAATTTTTATTGTGTTACAGTGAGTTTGTAATCGTATTCAACCGCATTTATAGAGGAATAGAATAAGTTAAGTATCCCCCAATAATAAAGGTAGTCTAGCAAGTCCTCTTAGAAGCGTGCTAACAGAAAACGATATGTGTATTCTACGTGATAGATGATATTGAAACAATAAAGATGCGTAATTGCCTGAAAATAGAGGCATTTGCCTAACAATCGCAATGCACACAGACCTCAACCCGCGTGCCTTAATTTAATTTTGAGGTATGTCAGGCTATGTGCATGTCGTCAAGTGAGTTGCCAGCGTCAGGGCGGATTGAGGCTGGTGATTGCGGATATTCGGTTCCTTGCGGCGACTACAATAACAGCGAAAACCCTCTGTACGTTTACATT
>CAYVJW010000196.1:0-1690 GCA_964451885.1 uncultured Candidatus Peribacteria bacterium
ACAGGACTGGTTTTCTTGTGACTTATGATATACTGCGGTTTTTTCGGTTAATAATCACATTTAAGTAAAACTAAAAAAAACTTTATCTAAGGCGTTTTTTGCTGTATAATAAGGGGAATTTTAAATTTTAAAAAAAATGAGGTGGCCTCCTCGGTCAAGACAAAATTTCAGGAAATTTAAGGCAGGATTTCTGAGAGATCACCGTAAACCTCAGAGGGAGTTTTGTAATCGAGAGATTGGTGCGGTCTCTCATAGTTGTAGAAGTGGATATATTTCTTGAGTGAATCATGGGCTTCTTTCACAGATTCATAGGCTTTTAAGTAGACTTCTTCGTACTTGATCGTTCTCCAAAGTCGTTCCACGAAAATGTTGTCGTAGCACCGCCCCTTTCCGTCCATGCTAATTTGGATTTTGTTGGATTCCAGGATTTCCGTGAAGTTTTTACATGTGAACTGTACCCCCTGATCTGAGTTGAATATTTCTGGCTTCTGCTTTCTCAGCGCCGATTCTAACGCACTGACACAGAAATTCGCATCTAGCGTCGTAGAGATCTCCCAAGAAAGTACATATCGGCTATGCCAATCGATGATTGCTACCAGATAAATCCATCCACTTCCGAGTTTAATGTACGTAATATCTACCGCCCACACCTGATTTGGTTTTTGGATTTTCATTTTTTTCAAAAGATAAGGATATTTTTTATGTTGCGCATTTGAGATGCTCGTTCTTGGTCTAGGATATGCTGTCCTAATTCCTAGCTTTTTCATGAGCCGAGCAATTCGTTTTCGTCCAAGTTGATATTTCTGTTTCCGAAGTTCGTGTCGAATACGACGAATCCCATAAAACGGTTTATCTGTGTGAATTCGATCAATTTCGACCATCAATGCTTCATCTTCTTCGTTTGTACGTACTTTGTAGTAATACGCGGATCTTCCGAGGCCTAAAAGAACACATTGCGCAGTTATTGATAATTCCGGATTATCCCTTTCTACAAGCTCGACCTTCTCCTTAGGAGATAAGTCCAACTTTTTTTTTGAGCCAGTCTATGGCGACCTTTTGTTCTCCTATCTGACGATGAAGTTCATCTACCTGTTTTTCAGATTCCTTCGTCTCTTTTGATTTTGATCGACCGTTTTCAAACACACTTTCAGCATTTTCTTCTAACTGACGCTTCCATTTTGATACTTGCGTGGGATGTAACTCGTACTTGGAGGCTATCTCTGCAATCGTTTTAAGTCCTGATAATGTCTCAAGTGCTACTCTCGTTTTGAATTTTTTACTGTGGAATTTTCTTGTATTTTTCATGGTTTGTTTTGGTTAATAATAGTCTGCCTTATTAACCTGTCCAGATTTCTGGGGCCATTATACATCAAGTAGCAGGACAAGTCCTCAGGTAACTGACGACACAATCAAAAACCGGTGGCCGGACAGCAATGTCCGCCACCGCCAATTTTAATATATAAAATAATTTCTAAATAATTATAAATTAATTTATAATTAAGCGCGATGAACAAAAACAAAAAAATAATCCGTCGAGAATGTAGCTAAATTAATTCATATCAAATGAAATTCTCAGCACTTTTAAAAAAACTGGGAGATGAATATTTGGATTTTATGACCAATCTAAGAAAAAAACGGGAGTAACTAACTTGAACACGAACAAAAAAAGAGTATATTGAAAAAGACATAG
>CAYVJW010000197.1:0-1614 GCA_964451885.1 uncultured Candidatus Peribacteria bacterium
TTTTTACATCCGAATACAAATATTATTCACTGCCCTGGAATTTTGGGCGGATACCAGTATTTCCTAATGCGGAAATTCAGCAATGTATCGTTCATCAGGTGAGAACAACGACTAAGTATATTCCGCATAAGGATAAGAAAAAATTCTGCGCGGATCTCAGAACTATCTACACAGCTCCAACGGAAGAAGCTGGATTGGAAGCACTAAAGGCCACGAAAGAAAAATGGCCTCAATATGTCGTTTATCTTGAATCCTGGAATAGAAAATGGGCCGAACTTTCTACTTTCTTCGTTTATCCGGAAGAGATTAGACGGATTATCTACACGACCAATATAATTGAGAGTCTCAATCGGCAGTTCAAGAAAGTAACGAAGACAACCTCCGTTTTTCCGCATGATATGTCGCTTAAAAAACTGATGTGGCTCGCCCAGAGGGACATTTCAAAAAAGTGGAAAGCTCCAATTCAGAATTGGGGAAAAATACTTCCTCAATTTGCCATCTTTTTTCCTGATAAAATAAAGCTATAAGCTACAAACTTATATTTTTGCTCTTTGACATTACGACAAAAAAAGAAAGGAATGAGTGGGGGGAATTGTGCAAAAAACTTCACCTGAATGCTATCCTGAAATTTATCTGTTTTTTACACAATTCCCCCCACTGATATTTCGAAAAACACAAGTGAGTATTTCATTGTATTTAATAATTACATCTTACAATCATTTACTCATAAGTTCTACCCAGTTTACACAAAATGGCTTGCACTCCCGTCAAACCATCTACACAAGCAATGAGAATATCCTCAACCCCTCTATTTTTAAGTTGATTAAGAACTCCCAACCAAAAGGTTGCACTCTCAGCATCTCCAATCCATATTCCCAAAATTTCCTTGAGCCCATAGCAATTAACTCCTTTTATGATATAGGCGCACTTACTTACAATCTTCCCATTTTCTCGCACTTTGAAATGTACTCCATCCAGATAAACGATGGCATAACACTTTTCCAATGGTCGATTCTGCCACTCTTCAACAAGGGGAAGTACTTTATCTGTTATTTTTGAGACCATGTCTTCAGTGACATTCACTCTATACATTTCTTTGGCAAATTCCGCGATTTGAGCTGTTGAATTTCCTTTTGCGTAAAGCGCTGTTATCTGTTCATCCAAAGCTTTTGTGCGAGTCTCATATCGTTGTGTAGCTACTGGATTCAAATGTTCCATTTCTGTCTCGGGGGATGACTAGATCTAAATTTCCATCCGTTGTTTTCACTGTCTTCTTTCTATACCCATTTCGACTATTATCCCTATTGGGATCGTTGGACTGATATTTGGGATACCCCAAATGATTCTCCAGTTCTGCCTCTAGTAACCCTTGAAGTGTGGGGGCTACTAGCTCATTTAAGAAGGATTTTACATCTTCATAATTTCGAAGTTTTTTCATCTTTTCTTCGATTTCGGAAGCTGACATTGCTGATTTTTGATTTTGTGTTAACATGATTAAAGTTGGGTTAAAAATTATTTTTTTTTATTCTACCTGTTTACACACAAAATCCTACAGTCTCCTTCAGACGTCCACGTCTTTTTTCGCCATCAGGGGGAGGTACTGGAGGGGGGCAA
>CAYVJW010000198.1:0-1609 GCA_964451885.1 uncultured Candidatus Peribacteria bacterium
ATCCGGATTCAAAGGCAATTATTAAAAAAACAGTGCGATCCGTGCAATCTGTGCCAAAATAAAATGGAGATAGAAAAGTGAACGAAGGTCACCAAATTCAATCGGATACTCATAGAATAGAATCTTACGAAGACGAAATCCAACTCATGGACTATCTCCTTGTGATATGGAAATGGAAATATCTAATCCTTGCCGGTACATTAGTTTGCGGACTGATTGCATTTGCAATAAGCATTACAACACCTAAAGCACCCAACAGATATCGAGTAGAGATGGTATTAGCGCCTGGTGTGAAGAGTATAGACGAAACCGGCAAGAAAATTTTCATTGATTCTCCGGCTAATATCCAGGCTACAATTGAAGAAGTAAAATACAAAGTATTGAATGATTTAAAAAGTGAAAACAATCCTCACTTGTATAGTGATATGGATTATGAAATAAAAATACCAAAAAACACCAATCAGATAAATATATTTTATGAAACTCAGTTTGCCGATGAAGGTGTAAAATATTTAAACTATCTGTCGAAAGCCCTATTAAATCACTATGGAGAAGTATTAAATTATCTGAAAAAAGAATCTGAAAATGAAATACAATTGAAAAAAAGTTATTTGAGTCGACTTAAGACCGAAGAACTTAGATACAAAAAAAAATTCGATGAAGACATAGAGTTAAAAAATGATCACTTGGCTAATCTTAAAGGAGAGGAACAAAAAAACATTAAAAAAATAAGCCGTTTGAAAAAAAGAATTGATGAGTTGGCACCGAAAGTCAAGATAATAACTGAAAATACTGAACAGCTTGTTAAACAAAGTAAAAAATTTGGAAAAGATAACAGTCAAAACCTTACCCTATCACATATATTGACTTCGAATATTCTACAGCAGAACTTAAGTATAGAGGAATCTTACCGTGATAAAATGCGAAGTTGTTACTCCACAATGGTGGATTTAGAATTTCAATTAAAGAAAAATCGAAGAGAAATAGAAAAAGTTACAAGGGAAATCGAGCAGTTGGAAATGGTGAGGAAAGATTCCAACCTTATGCCAATATTTCATCATCAGTTAGCCGAAATCAAAAGTCAGATAAAAAATACTTCAAAAGAAATAGAGGATCTTGAAAAGGCAAAGAACAATATTCAAAACATCCAAATCCTTCAGCCTCCCAGCGCCACCATTCTTCCTGTCAAGCAAATCAAGACAAAACGGAATGTGTTGTTAGCATCGATTGTGGGATTATTTTTAATGCTGTTTGTGGCATTTTTTTTAGAATACATAGGTAAATATAAAAACAGGGAGAAACGAGCAGAGGGATAAATTGATTGACAAATGTACATCCCTCATCTGCTTACATTGCCCAATAAAGTAACGAAAGTACCAGCGTTGTCGTATTACGGTAAAGGAGGCAAAAAACATATGCCACGAATAACTCTTAAAGAAACAATAACCCAGGACCGACACAGAATCGAGTAAACAAATTATGGAAAAGCTAATGGATAGCGGAATTCCTCGCAGTAAAGTGGCGTTGCTGGAATGAGATAACAACTATGCATCCCGAACAAAAACGTTCATTTCAATCAATGACGCCTGAACAGAAGCTATATCATAAC
>CAYVJW010000199.1:0-1606 GCA_964451885.1 uncultured Candidatus Peribacteria bacterium
CGTCAACGAGTTGCTAGTGCGTAGTGTTTACCCTGGAATTTTGGGCGGATACAAAAATTTGGCAAATGATTCAAAAAGTGGTTATCTTGGATTATTGCTTATGTTTTTACATGAAAAAGAAGGTTTTTGAGGCGGAAATTATTGATGCGAGGCAGGGACTTAAGAAGGCGCTGAGCAAGAAAAAAATGAGGCGTTTTTTGGAAAAGCTGGATGAGATTTCTAGTTTATTTAAGCCGAAAGAGGAGGCTTTGGTTTTGTTGTTTCGGCATATAAAAAAAGGAAGGCTTGTGGATTCGGAAGGGAAGCGCATAGATATTGACGAATTTCTGGAGCGACAGGTGAAGGCCTATAAAGAAAGAGTGAGACAGCAGTTGAAGAAAAGGAATGTTGGGATATTGGAAAATGAATTTGATGGAAAAGAACCGAATGATGAATCGCAATTTGTGAGTTATTCGCCTCCTTCGGGATTGGACCCGTTTGAGGAGAGTGAAGCGGAGTATGTGCTACGGATTAAGTTGCAAATGGCGATTAATGAGGAGTGGAATGAGAGGAGGAAAAAATGAATCATGTTTGTTTTAATCTTCCTCCCAGGTATTTATGAATAATAGAAGTTGTTAAGGTTTGATAAGGAATTCCTTCTTCCATGGCTTTTGATTTTAAAGTTAATAAGTCTTTTTCTGAAAGACGGATATTCACATTTTTAGTTTTTGTTAAGTGGGTGGTTGTGTATTTCTTATATTTTGCTTGGGCTGATGCTTGGTTTTTTATCGGCTTAAATTTTCCTTCCTCAAAATCTTTGAGGATGGCAAGTTCTTCGGGGGTGAGTTCATAATACTGCATTTGATTTAGTTTATAAGATGCTTTTTTGTGGCCTTTCGGCTAGGAATTATAGTTTTGAGAAATATTTCGTTTTTATTTTCTACAAATGGAACTAAATAGGCATATTTCCTAATTTCAATAATGAAGATTTTTTGATTTTCATATTTTTTATCATTTGGATGTTCAATAATCTCCAAAATTTTATCTTCGTTTATTGCGATTAACACATCCTCAAAACTTAAATTTCTTTCAATTTTCAATATTTCGTTTTTTTGTTTATTCCAATTAAAAGTTTTCATTCGTAAGAAGTATATTACAAATGATATTAAATGTCAATATTTTTTGTTGAAGTATCCCCGAGCATGCCAACGAAATAAATTGCGTTGTCTATGAATCGAGTGGATAAGGATGTCCAAAAAGCTGTCTTTGAGATGATTGGGTCGCATGAGCAGTTGAAGTTGTAGTGTTGTAGCTTGTGGGTAATTCCTTTTTTACAGCGCTGATGTTATAAATAAGAGGATAAAAAAAATCCTAAAATGGAAATAACAGACATCGCTAAAAATTTCATCCCAAAGAAATGGAGAGATTTTTTTGAGATAGAAAATCTTGTAGAAAAAGAGAATGAATGGAATTTAACAATAAAGGAGAAAGCAGAACTAATTCCCCCCGAGCTAGATGGCAAAAAAGCCGTCCTAAATGGTTATCTTCCACGAATAGAAATCATAGATTTTCCGTATCCGCCCAAAATTCCAGGGCAGTGAATAATATTTGTATTCGGATGTAAAAA
>CAYVJW010000200.1:0-1578 GCA_964451885.1 uncultured Candidatus Peribacteria bacterium
TTCTCAATCGGAATTGGCGGAAAGAACAGGCTTAACTTCCAAACACATTAGCAATATTATTAATGAAAAAGCTTCCATCACACCAGAAACAGCACTTAAGTTGGAAAAAGTTTTAGGAATCAAGGCAAGCTTTTGGAACGCACTTGAAAAAAATTACAATGCTACCCTTGCAAGGTTATCAGCTCTTTCTCGTCTTGAGGAGGAAAAGCAGATTTTATCTAAATTTAGAGAAACTTTTAAAGAGCTGGGCGAACACGGCTATCTTTTGAAAATAAGATGGGTACAGAAAAACTACACGGAAATAATTTTAGCGCTTCAGTCTTTTTTCGGGATTGATTCTCTAAAGTATGCTCCGGAAACCAATCTTCATGCTGCTTATCGAAAGTACAAAAATAAAAAGACAAATGCGAACAACATTGCTGCATGGTTAAGAATCGGACAAATTAAAGCCCAAAAAATAGAAGTTCCTTCTTATAATGCTCAACAGTTGGAAAAAAAACTTCCCGAAATAAAAAAACTTTCTTTGAGTTCTCCACAGGAATATCTTCCCAAAATAAAGGAGCTTCTGGCGGAGTGTGGTATCGTTTTGGTATATGCTCCTTACTTGACAAACACTTATACTCAAGGGGCAGTTCAGTGGGTTGGAAAAGATAAAGTGATGATTATTTTAAAAACCACAAAACAAGGAGTTGATAGATTTTGGTTTAATCTTTTTCATGAAATTGGGCATGTCTTGAAACATGGAAAGTTAAAGACTTTTATAGATTTAGAAGATCTTTGGGAATCAGAAGAGGAAAAAGAAGCAAATTCTTTCGCCCAAAACATACTTCTGCCTCACTTTGATAGAGAAGAGGTATTTAAATATGAAGAACTAAGGAATGGAATTTTTTCTTTAGCTAAAAAATATAAAGTTTGTCCATCTATTGTTGCAGGACGACTCTCATATGAATATCAGGCAGATAAATCTGTCTATAAGACTCTTTATCCTTATATAGAGAGGATGGATTATCAGGAGGTTTCTATTTGTCCGAGATCATGAATGTAAATAGCATTTCAAAACAATTGCTATTCTCTGCTGTTCGAATTGAAGCATCTAATTCGAAAAAAGATTCAGTTGGAACAGGATTTATCGTCAATAAAAAATTAGACGACAATCGAACAATTCATTTTCTTGTTACAAATAAGCATGTAATTCGTCAAACTGATGACAATGATAAATTTGTTGCCCCTTTTACTGAGGGAAAAATATTTGGGATTGCTACTAAAACATAGATACGCGTGCCATTTGAAATATCAGACCTCGGTCAGAAACTAATCTCCTACAATTTCAAATTACGCTTTTGCCTGAATTATCTATATAAAAGTAGCAATCCCGATTTTTTATAGACTTCAAGATTTTCAAAATCGAACATCGGAAAAGTTAATAGAGGAAGGGATTCGAACTTCTGAAACTAATGATAGTGCTAAAACGAAGTATATGCAAAAAAAAGTGTGAGTGTGTGTAGTGAGTATTTAGGGAAAAATTTTCTAGCGTGAGTTTATCACGATCGATCACGTAAAAGTGTCAGAAGTCGCTTA